>QWQY01000029.1 GCA_003670675.1 Chloroflexota bacterium | reverse complement strand
CGTTCGCGCGCAAAATCACCGTCATTGCTGAATAGGTATTCTTCGTAGACGTGCAGACTCAGCCAGGCAGCAGCATACGGCCATAGGAACCAGACGGCTTTGCCTTTGACTGCATTGGCCTGGGCCCAGATGTCGGTATTGTGATGCGCAGTCCAGCCCCGGCATCCGTATGCCGCCGCAGCGCGCGCGCCGTCGATCGCGAGATGTTCGATCAGGTCGGTCAACGGGGATTGGCACTCACGCAAATTGGTGGTCAGCGCCGCCCAATAATTCATCTGGGTGTTGATGTTGATGGTGTAATTGCTGCTCCACGCCGGCCGTGGATTGTCGTTCCATATCCCTTGCAGGTTGGCTGCCTGGGTGCCCGGTTGCGACGACGCAATCAGCAGATAGCGACCCATGTTGTAGAGCAACGCCAGCAATCCGACGTCATCGGCAGGCGCCGCGACCGGCGCGTGCGAATCTGCGTGGCCTTGATAGCGTACGGTCGCATCGAGCATCGATTGCTCAGCTCCCGATAAGCGACGCAGTCGTTCGTCGGTCGGCAAATCGCTCCGAGCGGGTTTGATGACCATGGCGCTGCGGTTATACAACGCACTGTGGGCAGCAACGTGCCTCCGGTGTGCGCCGGTGCGCGTGAAGTGCCCCAGACACTGCCATGCACGATGTTTGGCATCAGCGGTTGCTGGCGTGTCGAAGGATTCGAAGCTGGTCGCCGCGCTGACAATAATCGTGCAGTGCGTCGCATCGGTTACATGGATCCCGTATTCGTC
Organism: Chloroflexota bacterium; assembly: GCA_003670675.1. Classification (GTDB taxonomy): domain Bacteria; phylum Chloroflexota; class Chloroflexia; order Chloroflexales; family Roseiflexaceae; genus UBA965. The sequence goes on along the minus strand of QWQY01000029.1, from coordinate 12,678 downwards.
GGTGCTCAAAACCCCGTCGTGCGAGTCGATATGCGCCATGGTGCAGGCGCGCATCCCACCGCCGAGGCCGGCAAACGGGGTGTCTGTATTGACATAATTTGGCTCAACATGCAACGGAGCTGCGCCGATAAGCGTGATCGTGCGTTTGTTTACCGTATGGGTGAGCGTGTAGTTGCTGGTCAGCCCGATGCTGAGAGATAACTGCCCGGCGGTATCTGCGTCGTAGTGGATGACCAAAACATCATCGGGGATACTCACAAACGAGCGGCGAAGGTATTTGACGCCATTACTGACAAACGTCGTCGAAGCGGTGGCTGTTGCCAGATCGAGGTCGCGGACGTATTCAGTGACGGGATGGGTCAAGAGCGTCGTGAGCTGCATCTCTGCCAGTGGGAGGTACGACTGGGTCCAGCGGGTAATCAACGTGGCTTCGGCGTGGCGCTCTGCAGCGGGCATATCGCCAGCGGCAAGCAGTGACCGGATGATGGCAAGGTCGGCGGTGCGATCCGTATGCACACCATCGATCGGTGCACCGGACCAAAATGTGTCTTCGTTGAGCGCATAGCGTTCGTGCATCGGGTCGCCATAGACCATTGCGCCGACGCGGCCATTGCCAATCGGCAGTGCTTCGACCCAGGTGTCTGCGGGTTTGGTATACCAGAGTCGTTGCATCGTCGCCTCGCTATCTGTGTGTGTGTGAGTACGATTATATACGCACAGGCTGGTATCACCATTGTGAGTACCAGCCTGTCAGAAGTTTTGCGGTAGAAAGGAGTTATGTTGGACGTGTGATGAGCGACGTCCCGGTCATTTGTGGTGCTTTGTCGAGCCCCAACAGGTCGAGGATGGTCGGAGCAATGTCGCTGAGGCGTCCACCACTGCGCAATGTCACCGATGCATATGCCGAGGTCGCTGCGGCGACGAGGACGACTGGCACCTGATTGATGGTATGTGCGGTGAACGGTCCGCCGGTTGCTTCGTCGATCATGTATTCGGCATTGCCGTGGTCGGCGGTCACAATTGCGACGCCGCCTTTGGCGACGACTGCGGCAACGAGTGCACCGGCGCATTGATCGACTGTCTCGACCGCGGTGATAACCGCCGGTATGACCCCGGTATGCCCGACCATATCGGGATTTGCGAAGTTGACGATGATGACGTCGTACGTGTCAGCAGCGATGGCCTCGAGGATCCCGTCGCGGAGCGCGGCAGCGCTCATTTCGGGCTGGAGGTCATAGGTGGCGACTTTGGGCGAAGCCACCATAAAGCGCTGTTCGCCGGGGAACGGCACTTCGCGGCCGCCGTTAAAGTAAAAGGTCACGTGCGGGTACTTCTCGGTTTCGGCGGCATGCAATTGCGTCAAGCCAGCGTCCGAAATGACTTTGGCGAGCGGGACCGCCACATCGTCGTTGGCAAATGCCACGACCACGGGCAAGTCTTTTTCGTACTCGGTCATACAGACGTAGTAGACATTCCCCAAGAACGGCCGTGCAAACCCGTCAAAGTCTGGCATGACGAATGCGCGAGTAATTTGACGCATACGGTCAGCGCGGAAGTTGAACCCGATGATGGCGTCGCCTGCATGGACGGTGGCAACGGGATTACCGCTCGCATCCACAACGACTGCGGGTTTGATGAATTCGTCGGTGACATCGGCTGCATACGCATGCTGGATTGCATCTGCTGCAGAAGCGACGTGTTCGCCAATCCCAAAGACCATGGCTTCGTAGGCCATGCGGGTCCGTTCCCACCGTTTGTCGCGGTCCATTGCATAGTAACGACCGGTGACCGAAGCGATTTTGCCGATGCCGATGCTCTGGATGGCGGCTTCGAGCTCACTCAGAAAGCCCGCCCCGCTCCGTGGCAGCGCATCCCGCCCGTCGGTAAAGACGTGCAAATAGACTTGCTTCACTCCAGCGCGTTTCGCGAATTCGAGCAACGCTTTCTGATGGGCGATATGGCTGTGTACGCCGCCATTGCCCAGCAACCCCATGATGTGGATGTTGCTGTTGTTGGTACGGGCATGCGCGACGGCATTGAGAAAAGCGTCATTGTGGAAGAAGCTACCGTCTTCGATGCAACTGTCGATCCGGGTGATGTCTTGCATCACCACAAACCCAGCGCCGAGGTTGAGGTGACCGACTTCGGAGTTCCCCATTTGGCCAGGCGGCAATCCCACATGCTTCTCCGCGGCATAAATCAGGGTCGTCGGGCAGCTCGAGCGCCAGCGATCGAGATTCGGCGTGCGGGCTTGCTTGACGGCGTTGCCGACGAGATCGGTGCGTTCACCGAGACCATCGAGAATCGTCAACAAGACAGGACGTGGTCGAACATCAGCCATGGATGAAATCTCCTTCGGAGCGTCGGCGACACCGACGACTCTATCGAATGTCACTATTTTTGCTTGCCACGAATCACTTTGGCGTCGATACTTTTGACCGCAGTGACCGGCTTTTTGGACATCAGCGCAATCAACTCTTGCTCACGCCCGAGGTGACAGACTTTGAACTTCTTGCCGCTCCCGCATGGGCAGGGATCGTTGCGGCCGGGGAGCTTCATGTCGTTGCGCACCGTCTTGGGTGCCTCTTGTGCAGGAGCTTCTTCGACCTGTGCTTGCTGGGCAGCCATCAATCGCTTGAGCTGTTCAGCCTCGATCTGGCGCAACGTTTGTTCGTATTGGAATGAGACATGAATGATTTGATAGACCACGTCACGTTCGATATTGGCTTTGAGTTGGTCAAACAACGTATACGCCGCGCGTCGGTATTCGACGAGTGGGTCACGTTGTGCGATTGCCTGCAGGCCTATCTCTTGGCGCAGATCTTCCATTCCGGTCAGGTAATCCGTCCAATGGCGGTCGATAATACCCAACATCATCCGCCGTTCGACGTAGCGCATGGCGTCGATGCCCACGGCGTTTTCACGCACGGTATAGGCATGTTCGAGTTGTTCATGGAGTTCTTCGATGATTTCGTCGCGTGACAGATCGATGAGTTCCTCTTCGATGCCAGCGGGCAGCAACGGATTGACCGTGCGCAATGGACGCATCAACGGCGCGAGATCCCATTCGTCGGGGTCGTCGCCGAGATGTTGGGCGACCAACGAATCGACTTCGTCGCAGAGCATGGAAAGGACGCGCTCACGCAGGTTTTCGCCATCCAAAATCGCCCGGCGGTCGCCATAGATGATGGTGCGTTGCTGGTTCATCACATCGTCGAACTCGACGGTATGCTTGCGCACATCGAAGTTGTAGCCTTCGACGCGGGTCTGGGCGTTTTCGATGGATTTGTTGATGAGGCCTGCCTCGATGGGCACATCGTCGTCGACTCCCAGGCGTTCCATCAGTGATTTGACACGGTCCATCGGACCAAAGCGGCGCATCAGCTCGTCTTCGAGGGCCAGATAAAAACGTGTCGAACCGGGGTCGCCTTGACGGCCGGCACGACCACGCAACTGGTTGTCGATGCGGCGTGCTTCGTGGCGTTCGGTGCCGATGACATGCAAGCCACCGGCTGCGACGACTTCTTGGCGACCGGATTCGGTACGCTGTTTGGCTTCGGCGAGGGCGGCTGTCAGCTGTTCTTGGGTTGCTTCGGTAGCCGGGATGCGCTGTTCGAGGAGGATTTCTTCGACCAGGCCGTCCGGGTTACCGCCCAACAGGATGTCCGTACCACGACCAGCCATGTTGGTGGCAATAGTGACTGTGCCTTTGCGACCTGCCTGGGCGATGATGTTTGCTTCGCGTTCGTGCTGCTTGGCATTGAGCACATTATGCTCAATCCCGGCTTTTTTGAGGAGCATGCTCAATCGTTCGGACGTTTCGACCGAGGTGGTACCGACCAATACCGGTCGTCCTTCGGCGTGTCGTTCCTGGATATCTTCGATGACTGCATTGAACTTGGCGGCTTCGGTCCGATAGATGAGGTCGCTTGTGTCATCGCGAACCGTCGGGCGATGAGTGGGGATCACCGTGACTTCGAGATTGTAGATTTTGGCGAATTCTTCACGCTCGGTGTCGGCAGTACCGGTCATCCCAGCGAGTTTTTTGTACATGCGGAAAAAGTTTTGATACGTAATCGACGCCAATGTGACGTTTTCTTGGCGGGTACGTACCCCTTCTTTGGCTTCGATTGCCTGATGCAAGCCATCGCTCCAGCGGCGGCCAGCCATTTTGCGGCCCGTAAACTCGTCGACAATGACGACTTCACCGTCACCTTCGACGACGTAATCTTTGTCGCGGTGATAGACGAACTGGGCGCGCAGGGCATTTTCGAGGTAATGCGTCAACGCAAAGTATTTGGGGTCATAGAGGTTCTCGTCGCTGGGGATGCGCAACAGGCGCTCCACTTTGAGGATGCCCTCTTCGGTCATCTGAATGCCTTTGGAGCGCGGGTCAATCATGAAGTCGCCGTCGGGTTCGATTTCGTCACGTTTGGCTTGGTCGGGTGTGACCGAGCTCAGCTTGAGGTTGCGGACGAGCTGTGCAAAGCGCTTGTACTCTTGGCTGCTCTCTTGGGCTGGCCCCGAAATAATCAACGGCGTCCGTGCTTCGTCGATCAGAATGTTGTCGATTTCGTCCACGATGGCATAGTTGAGCGTACGCTGCACCAGCTGCTGCTCTTCGAATACCATGTTGTCGCGCAAGTAATCGAAGCCGATTTCGCTGTTGGTACAGTAGGTGATGTCGGCATGGTAGGCTTGGCGCCGGGTGGCCGGGCGCCAGTGGATCAAACGCCGGTCATCGGTGGCCGCATCCCCTTCGGAATAGTCCGGGTCGAAAATCGCTGAAAAATCATGTGCGATAACTGCGACCGACAATCCGAGGGTGTGGAAAATCGGAGCCATCCAGCCGGCACCGACACGGACCAGATAATCATTGACGGTGACGAGATGGACCCCGTTGCCGGTCAACGCATTGAGGTACAACGGGAGGGTCGCGACGAGGGTTTTGCCTTCGCCGGTACGCATTTCGGCGATGCGACCGCTGTGCAATGTGATGCCGCCGATGAGCTGCACATCATAGTGGCGCTGTCCGATAAGGCGCTTCGATGTTTCGCGCACGAGCGCGAACGCCTCGGGTAAGAGCGCATCCAGTGATTCGCCGGCAGCCAAACGTTCTTTGAAGCGGGGCGTATAGGCCGCCAATTCGGCGTCGCTACAGCGCTCCATCGTCGGCTCGAGCGCGTTGATTTTGTCGACTATCGGGGCAATACGACGGAGTTCTTTGTCAGAACCTTCGCCGAGGAGACTTTTGATGAATTTGAACACACGCACTCCTTGTGGTGATGCGGCCAGTCACGGTTTGCCGTGCATCAACATTCAGTATAGCACAGCAATGCTGTGCTGAGGCCTTGTGAGATGAGTATGCGCTCAAGATTACGGCACGTAAGAGCCGTTCCCGATGGGTTGCTATGGTACGATACGGCGTGTTCTGAGTATGTGAATTGAGAAATGTCTTGACCACACAGTACGATCGCTGGATTGCCCGCTTTTGGTTTTTTTGGATGAGCCAAACCGTTGCCCGGATCGGCAGCGCTTTCTCGGGATTTGCACTGGTCTGGTGGGTCGCCAAAACCTATGGGACGGCCACTTCGCTCGCCACGGGGACGTTAATCACCATGCTTCCGAGCATCCTCCTTGGCCCATTGATCGGTACGTTGGTCGATCGATTGCATCGCAAGACGGTGATTCTGTGTGCCAATATCGTCTACGCGGTTGCGGCGCTGGCATTGTTCAGTTTGTCCGAGGCGGGTATGCTGACGCTGTGGCATCTCTATGTGGTGATGTTTGTCAACGCACTCGCAGGGCAGTTCCACTACTTGTCGGTGAGTGCCGCCACGACATTGTTGGTACCAGCGGAGCAGTTGCAGCGTATCGGCGGGATTTCGCAATTGCGCGAGGGTGCGGTGTCGGTCTTGGCACCGCCGGTTGGTGCGTTGTTGCTCGAGGCAATTGGACTCAACGGGGTGTTGTTCATCGAGATCGTGACTGCGATGATGGCATTTGCGCTGGTATTGAGCATCCGTATCCCCGACCCGCCTGCGGCAGCGGAGGAGTCCTCCCATGAGGGCGTGTTTGCTTCGTTGCGGAGTGGCTTTGCGTATGTGCTGGGGTGGCCAGGGTTGCTCGCATTGATGGCGATGGCGATGGTCGTGAATCTCTTTTTTAACCCGGCATTTTCGCTGATGCCACTGCTCGTCAAAGATCACTTCCAGGGTGGAGTCATCCAACTCGCCTGGATGGAAACCGGGTTCGGTGCGGGGATGATTGCCGGTTCTCTATTGCTCGGCGTCTGGGGCGGGTTCACGCGTAAACTCTACACGCTCCTCCTCGGCGTTGCCGTCATGGGGTTGGCAGCCTTTTGTCTGGGTGTGTTGCCCAGCTCGGGGATACTGACTGCGATTGCCGCCATGGTCATCATCGGGATTGCCCAACCATTGACAAATGCCCCGCTGATGGCCATCATCCAAGGCACGGTGCCGATCGAACTGCAGGGTCGGGTGATGGGCTTTCTGGGGAGTGCAGCAGGGATTATCTCGCCGATTGGGCTGCTGTTGGCCGGGCCGGTGTCGGATCGGCTGGGCGTGCAAGTGTGGTATCTCGTCGCCGGTGTGGTGGCGTTGATTGCGGTACCGGTGGGGTTGTTGTTGCCCGTTCTGCGGACGTTGGATGATGCGAGAGCCGTTCACATAGACGAAGCCATACCCTGATCGGGTAGTTGAATGCGCCCCAGGGATGAAAACCGTATTGTGAACGCGACCGTGGGGATGAAAAACCCTGGATTATGAACTTTTTTCGGATGGGAACGTGCGTCATTTCATTGGACGGAGGTCCAATGGAGTGACGGATTTTTCGAGGTATGTCCGTTCGGGGTGGCTGGTGCCCATGCTGGGGATGAACCCGACCGTCAGTGCAAACGCCATTGATTCGTGCAATTGCGTATAAATCGCTGTGCGCAAGACGCTGGACTGTTGGGTACGCGCATACTCGCTGGCCTTTTCGATGCACCAGCGCCCCACACCACGTTGTCGGAACGACGGCATCACTACAAAATCGCTCAAGTACGTCGCTGGGATGCTATCGTCGTCGAACACCCCAGGCACAACCCAATGTGGGGCGATTTTGGTGAGCGAAAACGTCGCCACACTCACCCCCATGTATTGCACCAACATGATGTGATTGGACGTTGTTTGGCGTTCGAGTTGGCGGGTCGTCGTCGCGATGCCCCACATCCCCAACCCATGGGTCAAGCGGAGCTGGGTCGCAGATTCTTCGAGCAGTGCTTGGACATTACTGAGCTCAGTCATGCGGGCGCGATGGAGCGTAATATTTGCATAGTTCAATGCGGTGTCGGTGTTGCGCGTCATGGGAATGCAGACTCCGCCAAACGGTGATGGTCGAAGTTCTATCGTACCATACGAGCGCAGGGAAAAGCAGCAACGAGGCGACCAGCATCCGTCGGTGTGCGGCAGTTTGTGCATCACAAATCCGTTGCTGTTGCGCGTCCTAAGGTAGAATGGTGGGACAACATGCTTTACAACGAGGGTCCATGACACAGCGCATACAAACCGTAATAATAGCCTGGCTGTTGGTCAGTGTGGTTGTCTGTGTCGGCTTTCTGGCGCTGGTGACGTCCATCGACACACGCGTCTTGCGCATCCCCGTCAGCGACGCAGATCGCCATCTCTACCCCGGGTTGTATGCCCGCGAAGCAGATCATCGTTGGTCCAGCAACGTACACCAATTACGGATCCCGACGGTACGTGATGTGCCGCATATCGTCACGCTCGCACTATCAAACGGATACCCGACGGACCTCGCACCGCCTGTGGTGACGGTACCTGCGGGGTACCACGGTTCGGCCAGCTGGCCGGTCCCCGCTGGAGTAGACCGTCGCTATCAGATCCTGACGACGGCGCATGGACAATGGCGCTGGGATCGTACCGTCGATCTCTCAAGCACGGTGGAGCGCATCGGCGCTGATGGCCGCGGCCTGGGGGTGGTGTTCGCCGGGGTCACTGTTGCCCCGACCCATACCCAAGCCCTGGCGGGGTACGGCTATGTGTTGGGCCTCGCACTGGCGCTCGCAACGGTACTCTTTGTGTCATTGACGCTCTGTGGTGCGCTGTGGCGCTGGGCCACGGGGATGTCGGTGGCGTTCGCCGCCGTACCGCTGGGCTGCCTGCTGGCTGACCCGGTCGCGACCTGGCCCTACCTCTGGTGGTTTGTTGCTGGGGCCGGTATTGCAGTGCTGGTCGTCGCGGTGGCCGCGCTGAGTGGACTTGTTGATCGGCGACTCCAGGTGCGTGGTGCCGATTTGCCGGTCTGGTTTGCACTCGCATGGTGGGCCATCCCATTTGTGCAACAGGTGCTCATCGCCGACAACGTCTACATCCGCGCCTATGATTACGAAGCATGGATGGGCTGGTTGGGGGCAATCGCACTCGGTGGGAGCATCGCCGTTCGCTGGTCGTTGCGACACGATGCAGCGCTCGATCGATACCTGCGTTGGTTGCCGCTCATCGTGATGGTCATGATGTCACTGGTCTTTCAGTCGACGGTGTTCATGCGGATTTTTCGCTATGGGAGCGGTGACTTTAGCATTTGGGTCGACGCCGCCACACGTTGGGTGACGACGGGTACCCTCTACCTCGTCTCGAACGTCGCCGACAATCCGTTTGCGGGCTACAAACGACCGCCGTTTTATATCATGCTGTTTACGCCGTTCGTCGGCCAAGACCCTCTGGATATTCTCAATGGCTTCCGTGTCATCAACATTGCCCTCTTTGTCGCCACTGCAGCGGTCTGGTTGCGGTCCCGTGCACCACTCCGGCTCTGGTGGTGGTTGGCGGTGGTGCTCATCCTTGCCAACATGCAACCGCTCTACGAGACCGTGACCTTTGGTCAGACAGACGTCATTTTGCTGTTTTGTATGATGCTGATCCTGTGGGCATTGCAAAAAGAGCGCGCAGGGTGGGCAGGGGTTATCGTCGCGTTGCTGACTTCGCTCAAAATCTATCCTATTTTGTTTTTGGCGTTCTTTGTCATCAAGCAACGCTGGTGGGGAGTGGTGGGGTTTGTGGTAGGCATGCTTGCATGGAACGGGATTGCGGTGCTGGTGATGGGCTGGGATCTGCACTGGATGTACCTGACCAAAGTCGTTGGGCATGTGGGTGGGACGACTGCATGGATCGAAAATCAGACCATCGCGGGATTTTTGACCCGCTTCTATGACAACCAATTCGTTATGAATCGCTTTGGAGTGCCCGAAATAGCCCGCATCGCCTCACTCTTGTCGATGGCAGTGTCGGCCATGGTCTGTCTCTTGGCGTTGCGCGATGCGCCGCGCACATCGAGTACGTATGCGCTGCAATATGGTTTGTTTGTGATGCTGATGGTGCTGGCAATCCCCGTTGCGTGGATGCACTATTACACGCTCATGGTGTTGGTCTTTTGGATCGTGGTCTGGCATCATAGCGAAAGCGTTTTGACGCTCCGTCGCGCAGCTGCCTATGCGGTGAGTTTTGCGTTTATCGCGTATGGCAACTTCCGAAGCTTCAATTACCCCGAAGACTACGGCGCCGTGACGCTCCTGCTCGGATCGTACAAGTTGTATGCAATCTTGTTGTTGCTCGTCCTCTTGACCACCGAAATCATCCGGCACCGCAGTACTTGGGCTGCACCATGGCTGGCCCTGTGGCGACGACTACAGCCTGCCAAGTAACACGGTCAAGTCAAACGTAAAGGTCACTGGTGCCTCGGGTGGCTGTCCCCATGCGGCTGCGAAGGCATCTGCCCGAGCCAACACGGGATCTGCGTGTCCAGCTTTGATGTAGCGTTGTACCCCTGACCAGGTCTGCAAGTAGCCGATGAGCCGTTCACGGGTAAAAGCCACCGTCATCGGCGGTGCCGTGTATGGGATGCGTGTATATGGGAACGCTAGAGTCGCATAGTGTGCATCGACATGGACGCGATCGGCCGGCCAATGTGCGGCGGTTTCGGCATAGAGTTCATCAATGATGGCCGTCAATGCCGGTGTTGCACGCAGGAGTGCATAGGTCCACACCGCAATCACGCCGCCGGGCTTGCCGATGCGGCGGACCTCGTTATGGAACGCATCGATGTCGAACCAGTGCATCGACTGTGCCACACAGATGAGATCGATGCTGGCATCGGGGAGCCCCGTCTGTTCGGCTCGCGACACATAGGTGTGTATATTTGGGACACGTGGCATGGCGGCGATTTGGCTATAGGCGAGATCACTGGCAAATACCGTCGCACACGCGGTTGCCAACGTAGTGGTTGCTTGGCCGTTCCCCGCTGCGAGGTCGAGTGCCGTGATTGCAGGGCCACCCGCGAGCGAAACGATATCGTGTATCAGTGCGGTGGGATATGTCGGACGGTACGACGCGTATTGTGTGGCGACCGTCGCAAAGTGATTTTGTTGTGCTTTGAGTGTCATTCGGCGTCCTCATCGATGCGATGTCCCGCTACCGTAATGGCCGTGTGGGCATCTGCGTAGCGTGCCTGTGGCACCAAGATATAGTCGGTGTTGTAGGTAGCCAACGTAAAAATCGGTACCTGTGCCTGTGCCAATGGTACTGCGATTTGGACCATGATCCCCGTCAGCGTCAAGTCGAACGGGCCGACGAACTGTAGGCACCACCACGCAGGGTCGATGATTGCGCCAGTCGGTACCCATGCAGACGGACAAACTCCCGAGAGTTCCGTTGGGCTGCGTAGGACCGCAGCAAATACCCCGCTCGGGATTTCTGGAACCGGTGCATTCTGCGGGAGTTGCCAGATAGCGTATTGTTCGGGGAGTCGTTTGAGTGTCAGCATAAGCAAAAACGGGATGATTCGTGCGAATCATCCCATCCTTTCTCTCGCACGTGCGAGCTAGACGACGAAGTTGACCAACTTGCCGGGGATGACGACGACCTTTTTGATGCTGGCGCTTCCAATGAGCTCTTGGATACGCGCGTTGTCGCGCGCCCATGCTTCGAGCTGGGTGGCATCGGCTGCCGCTGGCACCAAAATCCGTCCGCGCACTTTGCTATTGACTTGCAGGACGACTTCGATTTCGCTGACCAGCAATGCGGATTCGTCGAACGTGGGCCAACCTGCATCGTAGACGCTGCCGGTTCCGCCGAATGCTGCATAGAGTTCTTCGGCCAAATGGGGAGCGAACGGGCTGAGGAGGCGCGCAAACACATGCGCGACTTCGCAGAAGACCGCACCAACGGGGTGTTCGTTGCGGTAGCGTTGGACCTCGTTGAGCAGCTCCATCATGGCCGCAATCGCCGTGTTGAAGCGGAACGAATCGGTGTCAGCCGAGATTTTCTTGATGGCGTAGTGCAACGCGCGCCACAAATCCTTCTCGTGTGGGGCAATATCTGCAGTGCTGATGCTCCCCATCGTGTAGCCACTGATGGCCACAGACTCGGTCATAAACAGCGCCATAATGCGATTGAGGAAGCGTTGTGCCCCGGCGACACCCTCGTCCGTCCATTCCATGCTGTTTTCGGGAGGGGCAGCAAACAACACCACAATACGTGCGACATCTGACCCGTATTGGCGCACAAATGGGCCAACTGGTATCCCGTTACCGGCGCTTTTGGACATAGTAACGGGGCCGCTGACCGCCTGCCAGCCACGGGCGTCGCCCTCGAGGGTATAGCCGTGGGGCTTGAGTGCGGCACGGGCGGCATCGAGTGCGAGAGATCCTGCTGGGAGGTCGAGTTTGCGGCGCAGGTCTTCTGCGAAGCTTACATGCGTCTCGGTGCCTTCGAGATCCGTGCGTACGCGGCGCTGGACCATACCCTGGGTGAACAACGCTTTGAATGGCTCGTCTTCGGGGACCAATCCTTCGTCGTAGAGGACCTTGGTAATGAAGCGCGAGTAGAGCAAATGCAAAATCGCATGTTCGATGCCGCCGATGTACTGATGCACGGGCATCCAACGGGTGATGGCGTCTTTGGAAAAGATTTCTTGGTCATTCTGGGCGTCTGCATAGCGCAAGAAATACCACGACGAGTCGACGAATGTATCCATCGTATCGGTGTCGCGGCGGGCCGGTTTGCCACTAACAGGATCTGTGGTGTGCACCCATTCGGTCGCTGTCGCCAACGGTGATTTGCCCTTGGGCAGATAGTCGGCTACCTCGGGGAGTTCAACCGGCAAGCGCGGATCCGGCACCATCGTGCCGTCTTCGAGGTAGAGCATCGGGATCGGGGCACCCCAATAGCGCTGGCGCGAAATAAGCCAGTCGCGCAATCGGTAGGTGATGGTCCCTTTGCCTTTGCCGTTGGTGGTTAACCAGGTAATCGCGGCTTTGACACTCTGGCCATCGCCTTTGCCGGCAGGTAGGCCGTCGAGTGGGCCGGAGTTGACCATTACACCATCGCCAGGCATCGATTCGGTCATCGTGCTGCCATCGAGATGTACGCCTTCGGGTTGCACCACAACGATGATCTCGAGCCCGAAGTGCCGAGCAAAGTCGAAGTCGCGCTGTTCCTGTGCCGGCACTGCCATGATGGCGCCGGTGCCGTAGCCCATCAACACGTAGTCTGCGATCCAGATCGGTACCTGTGCGCCGTTGACCGGATTGGTAGCGTAGGCCCCCAAGAACACTCCGGTCTTTTCGCGTGAGGTACTGGCCCGGTCTATTTCTTTGGT
>QWQY01000028.1 GCA_003670675.1 Chloroflexota bacterium | reverse complement strand
GTCAACACCTCGGGCCCACCTGCCAAATCGCCGCTATGACGATCGACGGTTACCACCACTATCATGACGCCGTCGCGCGACAAGAGCTGGCGGTCGCGGACCACAATTTGGCTGACATCACCGACGGTTGTGCCGTCGACGTAGATGTAGTTGACGGGAATTTTGTTGACTTGTTTGCCGTAGTTTGGCCCGAATTCGAGGACCGAACCGTTTTCGACGACAAATACGTTCTCGGTGGTATATCCCATGTCCATGCCGATCGCGAGTTTGCGATAGAGCACCATGTGGCGGTAGTCACCGTGGAACGGAATGACGTGCTGTGGCCGGAGCATACCCAACAGCATCTTGAGCTCTTCTTGGGCGGCGTGGCCCGACACGTGCACTTTGGCATCGCTGCCGTAGATGACATCTGCGCCGATACGGAACAGATTATTGATCACGCGCGAGACCGATACCTCGTTGCCCGGGATTGGTGAAGCCGACACCACAACGGTATCGCCCTGTTTGATGCGCAGATTGGTGAACTCGCGGTTGGCCATGCGGGCCAGGGCAGCCATTGGCTCGCCTTGGCTGCCGGTGCAGATCACGGCAACCTGGTCGTCGGGGAGCTGTGCTGCCTCGTTGGGGCGTACCAGCGTGCCACCGTTGATGCGCAGGTAGCCCAGTTCTTGGGCGATGCGCGAGTTGTTTTCCATGCTGCGACCAGCCAACATGACACGGCGGCCATATGCCTCAGCCGAGTCGATGACCTGTTGCACGCGCGAGATGTTCGATGCGAACGTCGCCACGATAATCCGGCCCGGTGCGGTCGCAAAAATGTTGTCGAGGGAGTCACCAACGACACGTTCGCTCGGGGTGAATCCCGATGACTCGACGCGGACACAGTCTGTTATCAACACTGCTGGGCGACGTGCACCCAAGGCAGTGATGGCAGCGATGTCGGTCTTTTTGCGATCGACGGGGGTGTGGTCGAACTTCCAGTCGGTGATATAGGCGACAATACCGGCTGGTGTGTTGACTGCCAGGCCGACGGTGTCGGGGATGGAGTGTGCGAGTTGAAAGGTCTCGACCGTCAGGCTACCAATGCGCAACAGATCGCCTGCTTCGAAGGTATTGAACTTCGTTTGTTCGAGAAGGCGGTGTTCTTTGAGTTTGTGCGACGCGATGCCGATCGTGAGGCGAGTTCCGTAGACCGTAGGAAAGCCGATTTCGGGCAAGATATAGGGCAATCCACCGACATGGTCTTCGTGGCCGTGCGTCAACACAATGGCTTTGACTTTGCCGATGTTTTCGCGCAGATAGTTGATGTCGGGGAGGACCAAATCGACGCCGAGCATTTCGGCTTCGGGGAACATCACGCCACAATCCAACACAATAATGTCATCGCCGTACTCGACGACCCACATATTGCGGCCGACCTCACCGGCGCCACCGAGGGGAATCACACGTAATCGCTGTTTTGTCATTGCTCACATACAAGGTGCACTCGTGTCGAGGGCCTTGTTGCTCCTTTCATACAAAGAAATCTCATATCCACACGGCGAAATGCCGTTATGATTGGGTTTGTTCGAGCGCCTGCTCGGGCATTGGTGCAGTGATGACCGGATTGCCACTGCGGCGACGTATCTCTTCCATCAGTTCGGCACGTTCTGCCACACCGGGGTAGACCGGCAGGACTTTAGCGCCATATGCTTGGTTGTAGAGCACACGATAGAGCGGGTTTGGTATTTGGGCGGCGGGGGCAGTGCTGAGGATGAGCTCGTCACTCGGCTCGTCGCTGTCGGCATCCACACTCCGGATTTCGGCTATGCCGTCCCATGGAATGACGATGTCGACACCCACGGCACGATAGCGCAACCCTTCGGCGGCGACTTCGTACCGACAAACCAGTTCCATGCTGATGTTCCACATCGTCAGCGGTGCAGCGACCATCAGGACAAGCATAAAGATCGCAGGGACGGTTCGATTGACCGTCAACCCTTCGGCCCACATGGTCCCTAATGAGGCTCCGACATCACCGGGAACATAGGTAATCCCCAACGTGGATTGAAATGTCCAAATGGCAAACAACCATATCAACGCAGCCCCGACCAGCATTAACCAGGCATTGCGGCGGCCTTCACGTGATAGTTGGTAGTGCTTCATACGTACCTCATCGTTGGTCGTGACCCTCACGACTCAGCAGGGAACCCATCTCGCAGATACACGCCCAATTGCGCAAAATCTGCTTCCAACAGCGGGTAGTTGCGACGCTGATAGAGCGCAGCTGCGGGGTGAAACATCGGAAAGACCAGTCTGCCGTCCACACGAAAAACGCGACCATGGTGGAGCGCTATTTGTATCGATGGGATCCAGTATTTGGCAGCGTGGCGCCCCAACGGAACAATCACTCGCGGGTCAATAGCAGCAATTTGACGTCTCAGAAAAGGTTGGCACGCGTGGATTTCTGCCGGTGTAGGATCACGATTATCAGGGGGGCGGTGTTTGACCACATTGGCAATGTAGACACCAGTGCGTTCGAGCCCAGCGCGACGCAACAACGTATCCAACAGCCGACCAGAAGCACCCACAAACGGACGACCAGATCTATCTTCGGCAGCACCCGGCGCCTCACCAATCAGCATGACCGCTGCATCAGCAGGACCTTCCCCCGGGACCGCACGCAACGCAGATTCACACAATGCACACGCACGACAGGCTTCGACTTCTTGCGTTATCGACTCAATGAGCGCAATCGACATTGATTTCCTTCATTATACCTGAATTCGATGACGGCGAACGGGTGGGTTTTTGTGTGCAGATGAGAAAACGATGCGTGGCAACCGTAGCTGTCTCGTACTGCTCGTCCATGGACACCGACGAACAACCATCGTTCACCCGGACAACCCTCACGCCTGTCGCAGCCGCAGCGGGTGCCACGACACAACAACATTGGGCGGGACAGGGACGGGGACCGTCACACTCCCATCCGGCTGCACGACCCAGTGTGTGTCGATGAGCGGTGCAACTGCAGCACGGTGTGCATCATCCCACGGGAGCCGCAGGCGGTAACAGACATCATCGATTGCGTCGGCCAGCGTGGGGTACGTCATCGCAGGCGCAGCCGGCAACACCGTTACATCGGCACCTATCCCCAGTTGTGCCAGTGCTGCGATGCATTCGTAGGCAGCAGGCAATGGCAAGCGTGGCGATCCATGGAAAGCCTCCCACAAGGGGAGCACCGGGGTGGTGAGGTGCCGTGCGCCCAACAACAACACACAACGTTCGGTGGCCTGCGCGTCCATTGCACGCAGAAACGGCTCGATTTCGCGCACTGCATAGAGCACATGCGTGGCAAACACCACCTCGCAGGGGGGAATTGTCGCTGTCGGCCAGCTCGCATCCACGACGGTGATATCCGCGCCAGGCAATCCGGCCCGTACCAGATCGATCTGACCACGCATCGCAGCAGAATGTTCGAGTGCGACCACGCGGCAGCCCGCAGCCACCAACGGTGCGACATACCGACCGCTGCCCGCACCGATGTCGAGCACGGTCATGCCGGGTCGAAGCAGGGGTGCAAGCCAGCGCATGAAGGCATCGGGTTGCGGTGTGCGCTTCACATTTGCTGCATAGCGTGCTGCGATGTGTGCGTACTGATCCGATGAACGTTGCATGTCAGGGTGCGTTGCTGCCTCGCCTTGGGCACGCTCTCGGTCGTACATGTCGCGCCAGATCTGGAGCCAATCGTATTGACCCGGTGCCCACGACGTCGGCTCGGTCATGACACGTGCTCCCAGGCACCATCACGTGTCGCGCTCCGTCGTGCTGCGGCAATCACCGCATCGACATGCACCGCGCCTGCACCGTCGCAGACGATACGCGATTCACCCGCGACAGTGGCGAGGAACGCCTCCCAGCTGGCGGCATGCCACGACAACGAACTCGTTGCGGTCTCGCTCCCGGGGATGGTAGCCGCGGGCGACGTCCGATTCCACACATCGACCCGTTGCATGCTATTGGCCACCGCTGCGGTCCCCACCCGGAGTGCATTGACATCGTCCATGTCGTAGATCAGCGACCCCGCCGTACCGTATGCTTCGACGCGTAGACCGTCTGCCGCACCGGGGACCATCTTGGATGCTTCAAACGTCACGGTCATACCGTTTGCAAGCCGGCCATGGAGCGTCGCGATGTCGTCGACGTCGATAGCGACCGCAGTTCCGTTGCGGTCTGGGCGTGTCGGGTAAACCGTCCGGAGCGTTGCCTGCACGGCTACCAACGGCGATCCAAACAGCATGACGCTCAAATCAATGAGGTGTGCACCCAAGTCGACCAAGACACCGCCGGTCTGGCCGAGGAAGCGCCACGACACCGCCCGCTCGGGAGAAACGTTGCTGCCGCGGTAGTAGCGCAGATGCGCACGCAATGGCACACCCAAATGGCCTGCAGCGATACGCTGCCGTGCATCGACAAGCGCAGGAATCCGCCGGAAGTGGTGATTCATGACGAGCACGACGCCCGCAGCGTCAGCTGCCGCCACCAGTGCCCTCGACTGATCCGGATCGACCGTCAATGGTTTTTCGCACATGATGTGCTTGCCTGCGGCAATGGCTTGTGCGACGTGCTCGGCGTGGAGCCCAGTCGGAGTGCTGATCAGCACGGCTCCGACGGTTGGGTCGGCGAGCAGATCGGTATAGGAGCATTGCCGAACAGTTGGGTAGTCACGCAACGCACTCGATTGGCTCGATGGCCCCCCCGGCGTCAGCGCAACCACCGCCGGCCGGAGCGCGAGGCTCGGGTACATCAACGGCACCAGGGCCAACGCTGCTGCATGGACACGGGCAATTGCTCCGTACCCGACAATCCCGATACCAAGGGTGTTCATAGTGGCTGTGTCCGATCAAATGGCGCAGAGCCCAGTCGGGCCCGTGATTCGAGTTCTGTCAATGCGGCGTACCCGGCACGATAGGTGACGGGATCGTGCATGTTGTACGCCCGAGATTCGAATTCGTCGACGTCGAGGCGGGTCACTGTGTGCCGGTCTGCGGCCACAAACAGGTCGAGTTCGAGGTCTACCGATGTCAGGCTATGGCGGTGAATATTGGCCGGTCGGGTGACGTTACAATACCAGCCGCGCAGGCGACCGGTGGCGGTATACCAGGCAAAAACATTAAACCATTGGTCCTGGTAGAAATATTCGTCGAGGAAGTCGCCAACGGCGATTTGCATATAGCCGAGATCGACTGCAGGGCGCGTCCACAGCGCCCGTACGACGATGTGGGTAGGAGTCTGCACAAGCGGTTGTGCGACGTAACTGACGGTTGTTTTTTTGAGTGGTTTGATGAGGTGTATGAGCATCGCGGGACCTGACTAGAGGTAGCTCCGCCCCAGCTTGCGGCGCAACGTCCCACGCCAGGAAGCAGGTATTTTGCGACCGATACCACTGATAATCAGCAAAAACACCAACCTCAGCGTGCCCATCCGTGGATGCACCAGCTCCATCAATGCTGCGGGGTCGCGGAGTTTGAGCGGTGACTCTGCGTGGACTTCGACCTTCAGGTCGTCGCCGTGCCATTCACGTTCGACCCAAAACAGATGCGGCATACTGCGTTGAAACACGTAGTATGCAGGATTGTGTGCGTAGAGGTAATCAAAGAATTCACCGAATGGCTCGACCGCTTCACGCGGGTGAAGGATGATGACCCCATCGATGAGGTTGACATACCAGCGGTGAAACGACCAGTGAAAAGTTTTTTCGGCGATTTCGGACGGGCTCTGGATATAGCCTGCGTGCGACACCCGTTTGAGCTCGCTGACAAACTGAATCGGGTCATCCATGTGTTCGAGGATGTGCGAGCAGATGGTATACGCGAAGGCGCCGTCTTTGAAGGGCAGATGGTGTGCATCGGCCACCACAAACGGGCGGTCGATGACCAGATCGCCGCCGCGCTCGGTATTGTCAAAGAGAAAGCGATCTACCAGGACGTTTGAGCGTGGGTTGGGATTTTCGCCGCTGCCGATTTCAAGCACAAGCCCTTGCTTGGGAGGGTTGAGTCGTTGTTCCATACCGCCTAGTTCAACTCATCGCCGGACAGGCTGTCGTGCAACACATCGAGGTACTCGAGCGCCATGCCGGTGCCGATTGCGACGCAGTTCGCTGGTTGGTCTGCGACATAACAGGGTACACCGGTGAATTCGGTGAGGAGATCGTTGATCCCACGGAGCATCGAGCCACCGCCGGTCATCACCATGCCTTTGTCGATGAGGTCTTCGGCGAGCGCCGGTGGTGTCTCGGCGAGCACTCGGCGTACGGCACTGATGACCTGTTCGAGAGGCTCTTGGATTGCTTCGGTAATTTCGGTCGAATTGACTTCGATGGTACGCGGCAATCCAGCGACTTGGTCGCGACCGCGGACTTGCATTTGCAATGGACGGCTCATCGAAACAGCCGAACCGATTTCGATTTTGATGCTCTCGGCCATGCGCTCGCCGATGAGCAGATTGTACTTGCGCTTGATATACGCCATGATGGCATCGTCGAAGCGATTACCACCGACACGGACAGAGCTCCATGCAACGATGTCATTGAGCGAGATGACGGCCACTTCAGTGGTACCGCCGCCGATGTCAATAATCATGTTGCCGGAGGGTTTGGCGATAGGGATGTTGGCACCGATGGCCGCGGCGAGTGGCTCGCGGATGAGGTATGCACGACGGGCACCAGCAGCGAGGCCTGCCTCGCGCACGGCGCGCATCTCGACCGAGGTAATACCTGCAGGGATCGAGATCATGACGTCGGGTTTGCTCAGACTAAAGCGGCCATTGGTCTTGCTGATATAGTGCTTCAGCATGGCCTCGGTGATATCGTAATCGGCGATAACGCCGTTGCGCATCGGGCGGATGACTTCGATGCTTTCGGGCTCGCGGCCCAGCATCGCCAGAGCGTCAGATCCAACCGCTTTGATGCGGTTGTCTTTGGTCGATATGGCGACGACCGACGGCTCCGACAAGACGATGCCGCGTGTGCGCACATAGACGAGCACATTCGCCGTCCCGAGATCGATACCAATTTTGCGGGCCATAGACACTCCGGGGCATAAATGATGAATATGTTGGCATTGTACCACACTGCACTTGTAGCGATGGTGGTAGGGTGCGATGGAAACACAAAAAAGCGAGGAAGGCAATGCCTTCCTCGCTAAAGATACGGGGTACGGGGCTAGGCACCGGGACCTTTACGTACCTTGGCCATCTTGATTTGCATCAACGCTCGGCGCAAATCGGCTTCGGCCAACGCCATGTCCTGATTGGACTTGCGTGACGCGAGGCGCTCCTCGGCGCGGCGTTTTGCATCTTCGGCACGTTCGAGATCGATTTCGTCTGACCGGTCACACGCGTCGGCGAGGATAGTCACGCGGTCGGGAAGCACTTCCATGAATCCACCGAACACGGCGAACTCGGTGCGTACCCCACCCTTGATAATGCTGAGCTCGCCTTCGGTGAGGACGGTGAGCAGCGGCATATGTCGGGGCAGGATACCGACGCGGCCATCCTTGGTCGGCGCATTGACCTGATCAACGTCGTCAGAGAGAACCAATCGCTCAGCCGTGACGATTTCGAGATGTAATGGCATCTCTCACCTCCATCAATCTGGGGCGGTTACGCGGACGCAACCGCCCCAGGGGGCTTACTTACTGGCTTCGTAGGCGGCGATGACTTCGTCGAGCGAACCCTGCAAGAAGAAGAACTGCTCGGAGATATGGTCGACTTCGCCGGCCAACAGACGAGCGAAGCTTCGGACCGTATCGGCCACCGGCACGTACTTCCCGGCGCGGCCGGTGAATTGTTGTGCAACGGTGAACGGCTGCGAGAAGAAGCGTTCGATTTTGCGGGCCCGGGACACCGTGAGTTTGTCCTCGTCGGACAATTCTTCGACGCCCAAGATGGCGATGATGTCTTGCAAGTCTTTGTAACGCTGCAACACGATCTGCACTTGACGAGCGACGCGGTAGTGCTCTTCACCAACGATGTTGGGGTCGAGAATACGGCTAGTCGAGTTCAACGGGTCCACTGCGGGGTAGATGCCTTTGGAGGCGATGCTACGCTCGAGCGAAATCGTTGCGTCCAAGTGGGCGAAGGTGGTTGCCGGCGCAGGGTCGGTGTAGTCGTCTGCGGGCACGTATACGGCCTGCATCGAGGTAATCGAGCCCTTCTTGGTCGAGGTAATGCGCTCTTGGAGCTCACCCATTTCGGTACCCAGGGTTGGCTGGTAACCGACTTGTGATGGCATACGACCCAAGAGAGCAGACACTTCGGAACCGGCCTGCACGAAGCGGAAGATGTTGTCGATGAAGATGAGCACGTCGCGGCCTTCGTCGCGGAAGTACTCGGCCATCGTCAAGGCCGTGAGGGCGACGCGCAAGCGGGCACCCGGTGGCTCATTCATCTGTCCGAAGACCATGACGGTCTTGTCGAACACGGTGGTCGTTGCGTCGATTTGGGCTTCTTGCATTTCGTGGATGAGGTCGTTGCCTTCACGCGAGCGCTCGCCCACGCCGGCGAACACGGAGTAACCCGACTGTTCTTTGGCGATGTTGGCGATGAGCTCTTGGATGACCACGGTCTTGCCCACGCCGGCGCCACCGAAGATACCGGTCTTGCCACCGCGGGTAAACGGAGCAATCAGGTCAATGACCTTGATGCCCGTCTCGAACACCTGCGCCTGGGTGGACTGTTCTTCGAGGGACGGAGCGCGTTGGTGGATGGGGCGCTTTTCGGCGGCATCCACGGACTTTTCAAAACCGTCGATGGCTTCACCGACGACATTGAAGACGCGACCAAGGGTCGCAGGGCCGACTGGTACCGAGATAGCAGCGCCTGTGTCGGTGCAGGGAACACCACGGCGCAAGCCGTCGGTGGTACCCATTGCCACAGCCTTGACATATCCGTTGCCGAGGTGTTGTTGCACTTCGGCGACCAGGGTAACGCCGTCCGGCATGGGGACCGTGATTGCGTTATAGATTGCGGGGGTTTCGTTTTCCTTGAACTTGGCGTTGAGCACAACGCCAATGATCTCGGTAATTTCCCCTATTGCTTGAGCCATACAGTTCCTCCAGCACGTATCGTGTGGCCTGACCACACGCAGACATTAGCTATCCGCGAGGGCCGCCGCTCCCGAGGCAATCTCAGAGACTTCCTTGGTGATATTGGCCTGACGGGTTTTGTTGTACGTCAGTGACAATTCGCGGCGTAGTTCTTTGGCGTTGTCTGTGGCATTACGCATTGCCACCATTCGGGCGCTATGCTCACTGGCGATAGCTTCGAGCAACGCTTGATAGATTTGAACCTCGGCGAAGCGTGGGAGCAGGTCATTCAACACGACATCCTGATCGGGTTCGTAGTTGTAATCGCTGCCCTTGGCGGTCTTGTCGGACTGTTCGGCTTCCACCGGCAGGATCCGACGAATCGCGGGGCGTTGTACCAGCGTATTGACGAATTGACTATAGACAAGATATGCCTCGTCAAATTCGCCTTTCAAGAAGCCTTCGATGACGTTCGTCGACACGCCGAGGATATCGGCGAGTTTTGGATTGTCGCCCAGCTTCGTCACTTCGGCCAATAAGTCTTGACCGCTACGAGCCAAGAAATCGCGACCTTTTTTCCCAATAGCCAGGACTTTGACCGAGTGGCCTTTGGCACGTTCGTCGAGGACGAAGCGTGCGGTCCGGCGCAACAGGTTACCGACCAAGCTACCAGCCAAACCACGATCGGGTGTGATGACAATCAACGCGACGCTTTTGACTTCAGGGCGGATTTCCAACAGAGTGCCTGTACGTGCCCCAGAGGAGCGCGCCATCAAGCTACTCATGACATCGCGGAGTCGGTCGGCATACGGCCGGGTGGCGAGCACGTTGCGTTGAGCACGCCGCATTTTCGACGCCGAGACCATCTCCATGGCGCGCGTTATTTGGGCTAAGTTGCGCACAGAGCGGATGCGTCGACGAATTTCACGTGTACTTGGCACCGGTTCCCTCTTCCGTTTGTAGTCACAGCATGCTGTTACCAGCACGCTGCAACGCGACCTTACGCGCTGAAGTTGCTCGTCTGGTTGAACTCAGTGATTGCTTTTTCGAGCGCTGACTTGAGTTCTGGTGACGGGAACTTGCGATCGAGGCGGTTGTCGTAGATGCCCTTGCACACATCCGGGTGGACCGTGCGCATGAACTGCAAGAACTCGACCTTCCACTGACCAATCGCTGCCACCGGCACGCCGTCGCAGTAGCCGTTGGTTGCTGCAAACAGCACCATGACCTGCTCTTCGAGCGGCATCGGGGCGAACTGTGGTTGCTTGAGGACCTCTTGCAAGCGGGATCCGCGGTCGAGCTGGGCACGCGTCGAAGCGTCCAAGTCCGAAGCGAACTGCGCAAATGCGGCCAAATCACGGAACTGCGCCAAGTCGAGCTTGAGGCGGTCAGCGACCGAACGCATCGCACGGGTCATGGCCGACGTACCCACGCGGGACACGGACAGACCGATGTTGAGGGCGGGGCGAATACCTGCGTTGAACAAGTCGGACTCGAGGAACAACTGACCATCGGTGATCGAAATCACGTTGGTCGGAATGTACGCCGACACGTCATTGGCTTGGGTTTCGATGATGGGCAATGCTGTCAACGAACCGCCGCCTTTTTCTTCGCTCAGACGAGCAGCACGCTCGAGCAAGCGGGAGTGCAGGTAGAAAACGTCGCCTGGGTATGCTTCGCGGCCTGGTGGGCGGCGCAACAACAGCGATACCTGACGGTAGGCTGTGGCGTGCTTGGACAGGTCGTCGTAGATGATGAGGGCGTCACGGACGACTTCACCGTTGATGGTGACGCCGTTTTCCATGACTTCTTCACCGACGGCACAACCGGCGTATGGGGCAATGTACTGCAACGCAGCCGATTCGGATGCGGTAGCAGCCACGACCGTGGTGTACTCCATTGCACCGAAGCGCTCGAGGTAACCCACAATTTGGGCAACCTGGGCACGCTTTTGACCGATGGCAACGTAGATACAATACAGGCCCTTGCCCTTTTGGTTGATGATCGAGTCGATGGCCACAGCGGTTTTGCCGGTCTGGCGGTCACCGATGATGAGCTCGCGCTGACCACGACCGATGGGGATCATCGCGTCGATGGCGATGACGCCGGTCTGCACCGGAGTGTTGACCGACTGACGATCCATCACACCGGGAGCGATACGCTCGACGGGGCGGAGGACGTCGCTGTTGATGGCACCTTTGCCGTCGATCGGCTGACCGAGGGCATTGATGACACGGCCGACCATTGCTTGACCGACCGGTACCGAGATAATACGGCCGGTGGCGTTGACCTGATCGCCTTCTTGGATCGAAAGGTAGTCACCCAACACGATGGCGCTGACCGTGTCTTTCTCGAGATTCAACGCGATGCCATACACAGCTTCGCTGCGACCGGCTTGCACGGGGAACTCGAGGAGCTCGGCTGCCATAACCTGTTCGAGGCCGCTGATGCGGGCCACGCCGTCACCGACGGAGATGACGGTACCGACATTCATCATCCGTGGTCGGACGTCGGCACCCTCTTGAATGCTTTTTAGCAGACGCTGGTAAATATCGTTTGCTGCTACTGCCATAGTCTGGCACCTCAATCGTTGTGTCGCGACACTCGTGCTTGGCAGAGTGTCTGCTGCCGTTCCTTAGTGGTGACCTGAACTAGCTCGTCAACATGCTGTTTTTGACGGCACTGAGGCGCGTCCGCAGACTGTTGTCGAGCACTTGATCACCCACGCGTACGATCAAGCCGCCGATGAGCGACGCGTCGACATCGAAGTGAACCGTCAGGCCCTCTCCATACTTCCCACGCAAATCTGCAATGACGTCGTTCTGCTTGGCATCACTGAGTGCCTCGGCACTGGTGATGTGTGCTTCGAGCGCATGATTGGCACGTTGGGTGGCCTTTTCAAACGCTGCAGCAGCTGCAGGCAGGGTGTTCAATTGGCCGTTGTTGGCCAATGTTGCCACGACATTGCGTACTTCACGTGGAGCGTCTGCCCCCATTTTGGCGGTGACCGCATCTGCACTCTGGGCACCGGCTTTGACTGCGTCTGCAGCGGCCTTGAGTGCTTTGAGGGCGGAGGTGTTCAGCGCCTCTTGGATGGCGCGCGCAATCATCTGTGCATCAGATGTAGTCACGTTAATACCTCGCTCGGTGGTGGCCAGATGACCACATACCAATGCTCCGGACTAGTTGTTGCGGCCCAAACGGCTCAACGACTCGTCGATCAATTGTGAATGATTGCCTTTGAGCTCAGCGCCCAACACTTTCGCGGCCGTTTCGGTCACCAAAGCTGCGGCCTGGTTCTTGAATTCGCCGGCCAGTCGCTCGACTTCGCGCTCTGCGTTGGCACGGGCGTCGTTCTTGATGCGCTCGGCTTCGGCACGGGCTGCGTTGATGAGCTCTTGCTCTTGGATGCGCGCGCGCTCCGTGGCTTGGGCCATCACTGCGCCGGCTTCTTGACGAGCCTTGGCAAGTTCGACTTCGTTTTCTTTGCGCTGTGCAGCCATCTGCTCGCGCACCTTGTCAGCCTCTTTGAGACCGTCTTCGACGCGCTGGGTGCGCTCTTTGAGGAGGTTCAAAATGGGGGTGTACAGGAACTTTGACAACATCCACACCAAGAAGATGACGTTGAAGATCTGCGCCACCAACAGGCTGTAATTAATGCCTAGTTTTTCCAAAGCAATGCTCCTTGCTGGAGGTCGGGACAATACCCGTCCGCGCCAGAACTAGATAATTTTGAAGCCGATGAGCAGACCGAACACCATCGACAAGATGAATGGCACTTCAGCAAGAGCGAAGCCCAAGAACATGTACGTGCGCAGCATGCCTTCTGCCTCGGGATTGCGACCCATGGCCTGCAATGCACCGTTGAAGACGATGCCGATACCAGCGCCGGGTCCGATAGCGCCCAAACCGATTGCCAAAGCCATGGCAATGAAACGCAGTCCGTTGTTGTCCATAGGTTCCATTTGAAAATCCTCCATCATCAGATCAGATACAGATTAACGAAGATTAATGAGCAGCCGCTTCATGCTCATCGTGACCACCACCATGGGCCTGGGTGGCCATGGCCATGAATACCAACGTCAACACCGAGAAGATCACTGCCTGCATCAACGAGACAAAGACTTCGAACGCATAGAAGGGCAGCGGCAACATATATGGGAACAAATACCCCATAACGATGAGCACCACTTCGCCGGCGAAGATATTGCCGAAGAGACGGAAGGCGAATGAGATGATACGAATGAATTCGGACAAGAGCTCGATAAAGCCAATGACCGTAAACATCGGACCTTCACGGAAGTTGAAGAACCGCGTGAGATACTCCAGCCCCAGCGCTTTGAGACCAAAATACTCAATCAGAATGACCGAAATCAATGCCAATGCCAACGTCATGTTGAGGTCAGCCGTCGGTGCACGCAAGAACGGCACGAGTTCTTCGTGCTCGTGATGGTCACATTGGATTGGCAAGCTATCAAAGCTGGTCGGCTTGATAACCTTTTTCTCCATGGCCTCGATGCGTACGGGATCAGTGACTTTCTGACATAGGCCGATG
>QWQY01000027.1 GCA_003670675.1 Chloroflexota bacterium | reverse complement strand
TATCGGTTTGTAGCAGCGGAAAGCGCCCCCGCCGTGCGGCGCACGGCGGGGGCGCTGTGGTCGTGTGGATTGCCCCGTGCACGTATGCCTCAGCGATCCCGGGTCTGTTGGGTCGCATATCCGAAAGCTGCGCGGCAAGCCGGCACCCGGGCATCCCAGCACTCACGGCGAGCGCTGAGCATCGCTGCGCCTTGCATTGCCGTGCGTCGGGCTTCATCACCAAACAACTCAATGACGGCATCGGCAAACCCGTCTACGTCATCAGGGGCAACCAACACACCATTGCTGCCATGCGCCACAAACTGGCGCATTTCGCCCACATCATGGCCGACCACCGCAATCCCCGCTCCGAGCAACTCGAGCAGCTTGGCCGAACAGCGCGCACGATTGATGAGCGTGTCACGGACCGGCACCAGTGCAATAGACGCCTGCGCCAACAGCGGGCCTATCGACTCGGGCGCAAGCCACCCATGCATGGTGACGTGCTGCGCTATCCCCGCAGCAGCCACCAACGACGCAAATGCACGCTCTTCGCCCTGCTCGCCGGTACCAATCACATCGATCCGACACTCCGGCAACGCCGCACAGATGCGCGCCAGCACGGGCACAAATGCGGCGACATCGAACTCCCAAAAGCGCGTGTACAGAACCATCGTCTGTCCATGACGCAGGGTCGGTAATTCGGCGACCGATGGAACATCGGCCGCATTGGGCACATAAAACACCCCATCTGCGCGACAGCCATCGGCCCAACACAAGCTCTGCAATGTGCGACTTGCGACCGTCACCGCAGCAGCACGTGGCGGGAGGGTCCGCTCTTGCCAGTCAAACAACCACCGGGCAGCGCGTGGGTACGGCAATACGTCGTTCCACCCACCCGTGCCCTCCCGGTCGTCGCAATCGACAACCAACGGGATGTGCGGATTGGTCAGCTGGATCCAACGGGCCGCCAACCCGGCATGGCCTTTGGGCTTGAACAGATACAGAATGTCCGGCATGCTGCGCCGCACCGCTTGTACCAACGACCCCACCTGCTGCGCCACACCCAACACACTGGGCAACATGGCAACCGGAGTATGCGTCACCGTGACCCCATCAATGACGACGGTCGTATCGGCATCCTGGGGGTTGTGGATGGGCGGCGCAACAATATGCACCCGCATGCCGGCCCGCGTCAACGCCTTGGCGAGCGGGAGCATGCGGGCCAAAAGGGTGCCCTTCGGCCGGATGCCGAAGGGCGCAATCATGGTGATACGCGGTGTGTCCATCACACTCCCTAGAGTCGCGACCGTGGGTCGAGTGCATCGCGCAGACCGTCACCCATGAAGTTGATGCTCAACACCGTGACAAAAATCAACGCAGCAGGAATCAACGGCAAATGTGGAGCAATCTGCAAATATTGACTGCCATCAGTTACCAAACGACCCCAGGTTGGGGTGTCCGGTGGGAAGCCGATACCCAAGAACGACAGTGTCGATTCACTCAAAATAGCACTGCCGATTTCGAGCGTCGCAGCAACAATAATGGGACTCATAGCATTGGGCAAAATATGCTTGAACATAATGCTCGACTGCTTGACACCCACACACACCGCAGCTTCGACGAATTCTTTTTGCTTGAGCGAGATGAACGACGCGCGCACAATACGTGCCGTCGACATCCACGCCAAAATACCGACCATCGTCACCACAATAACAAACATCCCGAACTCGAGCCCAAGCACTTTGGTCACACTGTCGCGGAACAAATAGACCGTCAATAGCAACAACGGCAACTGCGGCAACGACAAGAACAGGTTGGTCAAGAAGCTCAACACCTCATCGACATAGCCACCCAAGTAACCTGATACCGCGCCAATCAACGACCCGAGTGACACCGCAATAAGCATCGCGGTCACACCAACCGACAACGAAATCCGCCCACCGTACAACGCACGGGACAGCATGTCGCGGCCGAGTTCGTCGGTCCCCAGTGGGTGCTCTGGGATGGGGTTGCTCATCGTATAGGCGAAGTCAAGCGCATCACGATCAACGGTCCACACGCTAGGACCAATTAACACCGTCAGTGTCAAAAAAATGATAACGATAGAGCCAGACATCGCCAATCGATGCTTCTTGAATCGACGCCATGCATCGCCCCACAACGTGCGTTGTTTTTTATTGGTGTTCTGCGCAACCTCTGCGATTGCCTCAGCCACCGATGGTGTCGCTGCCATTCTGTTTTCTTTCGCTTGGCTGGTACGCTATGTGTATTTGACTCGAGGATCGAGCACGCCATACAACAGGTCAGCTATCAAATTGAAGACAACCACCAAAATCGAAAAGATGAACGCCAGCGCCATCACGGTCGGTGTGTCAGAATTCTGGATTGATGTTACCAACAACTGACCCAAACCGTTCACGCGGAACAAGTTTTCGGTGATGATGGCCCCGGCGAAAATCGCCGGAATCCCCAACGCAATAAGCGTAATCACCGGGATGATACTGTTGACCACGACGTGTCGGATGACCACAGCCCAATCGTTCAACCCCTTGGCACGTGCCGTACGCACATAGTCCAATGGCAAGTTATCGAGCATCGACGAACGCATGAACCGCGTCAACGCAGCAGTCTGTTGGACGACCAACACCATCACCGGCAACACCATCTGTTTGAGCTGTTGCGAGATTCCTGCGGACGTCGTCATATCGAGCGTAGAACTATACACAATTGGGAACCATTGGAGGTTGATGGCAAATATCAACATGAATGACAACCCAGTAAAGAACGACGGCAGTGCACCACCAATG
Organism: Chloroflexota bacterium; assembly: GCA_003670675.1. Taxonomy (GTDB): domain Bacteria; phylum Chloroflexota; class Chloroflexia; order Chloroflexales; family Roseiflexaceae; genus UBA965. The sequence continues at coordinate 11,568 of QWQY01000027.1, read as the reverse complement.
AACGACAGGAAGGTGGTTATTTGGTCAAAGAATGAGTATTGTTTGACCGCCGAGATAATTCCTATTGGGACGGCAATTAAGATCGCAAGTAAATAGGCAACACCAACCACTTGTAGTGTCTGTGGGATGCGTTGCACAACAACGTCAATGACGGGTGATTTCGTCGCAAACGAAAAACCCCAATCGCCTTTGACCATCGAGGTGATCCAGCGTACATACCGCACCGGCCACGGCTTATCGAGGCCAAATGACTCACGGATGCGGGCACGTGTTTCCATCGGGATTGCCGGGTTAAGCGCAAATTGCGCCAATGGGTCGCCGGGTGCTAATGCAAGCACGCCGAAAATAATCACACTAATCAGCAGCAACGTCGGGATTGCCACCAGCACACGTCGAATGATGTATTGAGTCATGGAGTGATTCTCCACGTAACGCGTAAGAAAGTATTGGGAAGAGAGGGGTTGAGAGGGGATGGATGCGGAGGTTGACCATGGTCAACCTCCGCGGGATGGACAAGCTTACTTGGACCACTCGTGGATGTTCCACAAGCCCGAGTCAAAGGTGTTGAAGGTAGGACCGTTCAACCCGATGATCTTGGCGTTTGGCGTGCGGCGGTTAATCAACGGCATGACTGCAACATCATTGATGAGGAAGTCATTCAATGCAATTGCCATTTCCGTGCGCTTGGCTACGTCGGTCTCTGCAGCATACGTCGCGAACAACGCGTCGTAGTCCTTGTTGCAGTAGCGACCGTCGTTACCCTGGTTCCAGCTGCCCTCTGCCGAGTTAACCTTGGCACAGGTCCAGCCTTCGAGGTACGACTGTGAATCAGTGCCCGAAGGACCGTTGGTGTACATCTGGATGTCGACAAACATCTTGTTCAGGGTGTCGTCATTGCCCGGATCGCCCGAGAAGAAGACGCCAGCGTCGACAGCCTTCAGGTTGACAGCGATACCAATCTCGGCCAGGTTGGCCTTGATGATTGCCTGTTCGCCTTGGCGAAGGGTGTTGATCGAAGTCTGGAAGTACAAGGACATGGTCTTGCCGTCCTTGGTGCGTGCGCCGCCTTCATCCTTCCAGCCTGCTTCGTCCAACAACTTCTTTGCGCCTTCGACGTCACGCTCACACGTGGTGTTCTTTGAGTCGACAGCGCTTGGTACTACCAAGATGTTGCAGCCTGCAACGCCCGTTGGGCCGTACAGCTTCTCAGCAATTGCCTTGCGGTCGATTGCCTTGTTGATTGCCTGACGAACCTTGAGGTCGGTCAAGAATGGGTGAGGCTGATTTGGCTCTGAGCGCTTTGCGCCCAAGGCTGCATCTGGGTTAGCGAAGTTGACGACGATACGCTCGACGCCGAATGAACCACCGGCGATTGCTTCACACTTGCCGGCGGCAAGGATTGGCTCGAGGGCGTCCTTCGGAACCTGCAAGTTCCAGCTATAGTCGACTTCGCCGGTCTCACACACTGCACGTGCAGCAGAAGCAGCGTCGCCGCCACCCTTGATTTCGACCGTCTCGAAGTGGGTCTTGTCAGCGTTGCGGTAGGCTGGGTTCTTGACATAGACAACAACGTCGCCCGGCTTGAATTCCTTCAGCATGTAGGCGTTGGTGCCGATTGGTGCCAAGTTTGCAGCCTGACATGCTGCGTCGGTCATTGCTGCTTCACCAACACACTTTTCGAACTGCTTCTTCTGGATCACTTGACCCGAGTAGCTGACGAAAGCGACGTATGGGTCTGGGTTTGCAGCCTTCCAGGTGATCTTGACGGTGTTTGCATCAACAGCTTCGATGTTGGCAATACCGTTGTAGTTCGAAGCCGTCGTTGCCGGCGTCTTCTCGTTCGAAGCGTACTGCCACGTGAAGATGACGTCGTCAGCGGTGAAATCACTCCCGTCGGACCACTTCACGCCCTTCTTCAGCTTCCAGGTGACGCTCATGCTGTCTGCAGCAACGCCGCCGTTGGCCAAGGTTGGGATTTCTTCGGCCAAGTACGGTACCAACTCGTCAGCCGAGTTGTAGCGTGCCAATGGCTCGAGGATGACGCCAGCTGCGTCGAAGTCCTTGGTGCCTGAAGCCAAGTGTGGGTTCAGGATGGTTGGTGCCTGCCAGTAAAGGATGTTGAGGGTCGTGTCCTTCTCGGGAGCGGCTGGCTCTGCCGTTGGCTCTGGAGCTGGCTCTTCGGCTGGTGCTGCGGTTGGTTCTGCAGCAGGTGCCTCAGGGGCTGCGGTTGGCTCTGCGGCTGGGGCAGCAGCGCCGCCACAGGCCACGAGCAACGGAAGCAACAATGCTGCTGCCAACAAGGCAGCTGCGCGCTTCCATGATGAGGTCGTTCGCATGTGTTCTGATCCTTTCGAAGAGAACGGAAAATCTTCGCAACATCCACCCCTAAGGGTACCCTTTGGATTATGAACATTGCATGAAATTTATTCTAGTGGATATATTAAGGTTCGTCAATCCATTTTTTGCTCGTTTTCGTATCGTAATGCACAAATCTGACCATCGAAATTCGTCAAACTACGTATCTGTCGCGTTAATACGACAAATATACTCGAATTAATCATGTTTCGAGACGCTCTCACCACACTTGTCCATCAATCTATCCGCAGCCCACTCACAAAAGCCTCGCGCCAGCTCCGTGTGATGGTGCAGGGTTTTGTGAGACGTCGTCTAAATTGTATGTGTGACGATAACCACGGCACGTGTGGTAGCTGCAGGCAAGCTACACGTGCGGTTTGGGTATAATGCAGTCACCAATCGAGTGAAAGAGCGACCCGATGCAGTATTCTGGCGAACTCATCCGTGCCCTCCAGGCAGTTGTCGGTACGCGTGGTGTGGTGATGGGCGATGCTGCCCTGATGACCTACGAGGCCGATGGCTGTGTGATGGACCTGCACGCCCCAAATATCGTCGTTCTGCCCCAAACGAGTGAGCAGACTGCCGCCATTGTCAAAATCGCCCACCAGGCGCGCATCCCCGTTGTCGCCCGCGGCGCCGGCACGGGGTTGTCGGGCGGGGCCACCCCCATCCACGGCGGGATTGTCATAGCGATGACGCGCATGGACCAGGTGCTCGAAGTCGACGCCGCAAACCGGCGCGTGCGCGTGCAACCCGGCGTCATCAATTGGGAGCTCTCGCAGCAGTTGGCACCGCACGGGTATGCGTTCATGCCTGACCCGTCGTCCCAGAAAGCCTGCACCCTGGGCGGCAACATCGCCAACAACAGTGGAGGGCCACACTGTCTCAAATACGGTATGACGACCAATCATGTGTTGGCGTTGCGCACGGTGCTTCCGAATGGAGACTTGATTTGGACGGGTAATGGCCGGATCGACACCGTGGGGTACGATCTCGCCGGGGTCATGACCGGCTCGGAGGGCATGTTCGGCATCGTCACCGAGGCCTGGGTGCGCATGACCCGTCTGCCCGAGGCATTGCGGGTGGTGCTGGCGTTGTTCCCCGACATCCCATCTGCCTCGCAGACGGTGTCGACCATCATCGCCCGTGGGATTTTGCCGGCAGCGCTCGAGATGATGGATAAGCTGGCCATCAAAGCCGTCAACGGCATGTACAAACTCGGGTTACCCGACAGTGCCGGCTCGGCGTTGCTCATCGAGGTCGACGGCGTCTCCGACGGTCTCGATGAATTGCTCGCCCAGGTGGTGGGCATCTGCCGTGAACACGGCGCCATCGAGGTCCGGCCGGCGACGACGGCAGCCGAACAAGCGCAGGTATGGGCGGCCCGCAAAAACGCCTTCGGCGCGATGGGTCGCTTGTCACCCAGTTATTATTTGGTCGACACGGTTGTACCACGCACCAAGTTGCCGGCAATCCTGGCACATGTGGGCGATGTGGCCAAGGACTTTCACCTCCCCATTGCCAACGTCTTCCATGCCGGTGACGGCAACTTGCACCCGCTGATCCTATTCGACCGGCGCGACAAACAGCAACTCGAGCGCGCACTGGGCGCTGCCACCGAGATCCTCAAAGAGTCGGTGCGTCTCGGTGGGGTCGTCAGTGGCGAGCATGGGATCGGCGTCGAAAAGCGTGACTACATGGATATCTTGTTCACCACGGCAGACCTGGCGGCGATGGCGGGCTTGCGCAAATCGTTTGACCCGTTGGATTTGTTCAACCCCGGCAAAGTCTTCCCCGCCCGTACCGGCTGCGGCGAGCTCGCCGAACTGCGCCAGAATGCCATCAGCGCCAACGAAATCACCGCCCTGCCCAGCGGCACATGGATCTAGGAGTGCCGTCATGACCGATGTACTGTTCACCATACTGACCGACGCCGCCACGCGTAGCGCCCACATGGTGCATGGCGTGTTGCCAGCGCGGGTCGTTATCCCCACCAGTCAGGCTGCGGTCGGCGCGGTCATGCAACAGGCTGCCCAACAGGGGTGGACCGTGGTGCCCTGGGGTGGCGGCACGCATCAACACATCGGCGCACCGCCGACGCAGGTCGACCTCGTGGTGTCGACTGCTGCGCTGACCGGGGTGCTCCAGCACGAGCCGAATGATTTGACCATTTCGGTCGAAGCAGGGATGACCGCCGGTGCCTTGCGGGCCTACCTGGCGACCCACGGGCAGATGATCCCGATCGACCCTGCGCTCCCCGACCAGACCACCATCGGCGGCATGCTGGCGACCGCCTGCGACGGACCGCGCCGCGCCCAGTATGGGCTCTTGCGCGACATGATTATTGGGATCCACGTCATCGAGGTCAATGGCCAACCATCGCGAGCGGGGGGTATGGTGGTCAAAAACGTCAGTGGCTTCGACATGATGAAGCTCTATCACGGCAGCTACGGCACGTTGGCGTTGATTACTGCGGCGAACTTCAAGCTCATCCCCATCCCACCGGCGCGTGGCAGTGTGCTGATTGGCTGTGCAGATACCAGCGCTGCATTGCGCATCGTCGACACACTGAGTCAATCACAGCTCACCCCTGTCGCCTGCGAACTGCTCGATGCGACCATCGCGCGCACGGTGGGGATCGATGCACCGTGGGTCGTCGCGATCGGCTGCGAAGGACCTGAACCAGCGGTCGAGCGCCACCTGCGTGACGCGGTTGCCTTGGCCCCAAGCACAGACGCGCGCAGTATGGTGCGCCGCTTGGAAGCACACGATGCACTGTGGCGCACGATAGCCGATGCCAGTGCGGCGACCCCGCTGGCCGACGGCGAGTTGTTGCTCCGCTGGGCGACAATTCCGGCGTTTGTCGGCGCCGTCCTGACCCGCATCGCCGCTACGGGGCTGCAGGTGGGTGGTGCACCGGTCGTGCATGTGCGGGCGAGTGTGGGCTGCGGGTATGTGCGCCTGACCGGACTGAGCACCGCCCAACAGGATGCCTGGATTGCCGCATTGCCCGAGGTCATCGCCGTTGCCACGACCGACAACGCACTCGCACACTATTGGCATGCCCCCGCCGGTGGGGCCGATGTGATGCACCGCATCAAGGCCGAGTTCGACCCACAGGAGCGGCTGAATCCAGGCCGGTTTGTGGTGTAGCGAATGCACTGAATGCCTCGCTCACGCGGTGAGCGAGGCTATTTGGTGCGCAGGAGTTATACCGGGGAAAGCGCAAAACACCTACGCGCCGCGGTTTTCGGTGCTCCCCGGCAATCCAGTGGCACCGCAGCGGTGTACGCGAGACACAATAAACTGCGGGGCGCTACCGGCGCCCCGCAGCACAATGCTGGGGTTTTCCTATGCAAAAAACGACAGAATAATCCCGAACAGCACGAAGTTGACCATGTGATTGCCGATCTCGATGCCCCAGACATACAACGGATGGGCTGCGAACAGCTTGTTGACCAAGTACGTCGGCATCACAAAGGCCAGCCAAAAGAGAATCCCGGCTTGTGCGCCGACCGCCCACGTATAGCCGTCGGGATGGAGCGCGTGCAGGACGACCGACATCATCAGCGCCTGAAAAAAACAGGCCACAAACGTCAACCCAAAGACCATCCCCATGTTTTGGCCGCCGCCGGGGATCTGCGCGCCGGTTTTGCCGATGCCCGTCCACCAGACCGGGAAGAATGTCTTGGGGCCGTACCAAATCGACCCGCTCACAATCGCGACAATCATGCACAGCAACACGCCCAACCAGGGGATAGCAGAAAAATCTACCATGGTCACTCCCGTCCTCTTACAAATAGCGTCGAATTGTACTGGTAGGGCGCAGATTCGTCAACAATGGCGCAATGCGGTGTGGTAAAATACGCCCCGCTTGAACGGCGCATGCGGGTATGTCGCGCTGCACGTTCACCCAACAAACATCCGCGTTCTGCAGGTATGGGAGACGTACGTGGCGCTCAAACTCATCATCAATATGCCCATTCGGAACGTCGCGCGGAGCACCGCATTTTGGCAGGGATTGGGGTATGCGTTCGACGCACGCTATGCCAGTGACAACGTCTGTTCGCTTATCCTCGGCGACGATATGATTGCGATGCTCCACGAGGATGCAGGTTTTGCGGGGAACACCGACCGCGCGATTGCAGATCCGCAGACCACGACAGAGGCAATTATTTCGATTGCGGTGCCGACTCGTGCGGACGTCGATGCAACGATGACCAAGGCGCTCGCCCACGGTGCACGTGAATTCGGCAGCGGCGCAGACCATGGGTTCATCTATCATCGCTCGTTCGTGGACCTCGATGGTCACCAGTGGGAAGTGTTTTGGATGGATGCCACCGCCGCATAAGGGCATCAGAGTAGTTTTTTGGATAGTTTCAGAAGGAAAATCACCGTGTCCATCAAAATGTTTGTGAATGTCCCAATCCGCAAGCTGTCGGAGTCTGTGCGCTTCTGGGGTGCATTGGGATTTGCGTTTAATCCGCAGTTCACCAGCGAGACAACGACCTGCATGATTGTCAGCGAAGACAACTACGTGATGTTGCTCGAAGACGCTGACTTCCGTAGCTTCACTGACCGCACCATCACAGACCCCAAGACGAGTATCGAAGTCATGGTCGCGCTGGCACTCGACTCACGCGAGGCTGTCGATGCGATGATGACCCAGGTGTTGGCCAATGGTGGTAGCGAATACGCCGAAGCACGTGACATGGGCTTCATGTATCAGCGAGCGTTCGTCGACATCGACGGCCACCACTGGGAACCGTTCTGGATGAACCCAGACTATGTGAATGAAGAATGAGGAATTGGGTCGATAGAGAACACGCCGGGAGCTATGCTCGCCGGCGTGTATCTGTGTTTTTCTCTCGTGGTTGCCGTGCACTGGAATATCTGAGTACTCAACCACTGATAACTACTAACTGATAACTACTAACTGATAACTGAAAACTGATAACTGATAACTATTCCCGTCCGACATTCCAACGCAAATACGCATCGATAAACGGATCGAGGTCGCCATCGAGCACGCCTTGCACGTTGGACGTCTCGTGGTCGGTGCGGTGGTCTTTGACCAGGGTGTATGGGTGAAGGTAGAAGCTGCGCATCTGGCTGCCGAAATCGGCCTTCTGGAAGGCACCCTTCAGGCGATCACGCTCTTCGCGCTGGCGTACCAATTCGCGCTCGAGCAAGCGCCCACGCAAGACCTTCATGGCGGTTTCTTTATTTTGGATCTGCGAGCGTTCGTTCTGACAGGTGACGACGATTTGCTCGGGCGTGCCTGGTTTGTAGGTCAGGCGCACCGCCGAGTCGGTCGTATTGACGCCTTGTCCGCCATGGCCACCGGCGCGGTAGACGTCGACGCGGATGTCTTCGGGTCTCAGGCTGACCTCGGGTGCATCGTCGACTTCGGGGAGCACTTCGATAAGCGCAAACGACGTCTGGCGCGTATTGGCCGAGTTGAAGGGTGACAAACGGATGAGGCGGTGCACCCCGGCTTCGGCTTTGCAGAGGCCATAGGCGTAATCACCGCGGATTTCGAGGGTGGCACTTTTGATGCCGGCTTCTTCGCCCATGGTCTGGTCGACGAGGTGGCAGGTAAAGTTCTTTTTTTCGGCCCAGCGGGTGTAGGTGCGCAACAACATCTCGGCCCAGTCGGCGGCGTCGGTACCGCCCATACCGGCTTTGATCGAGAGGAAGGCGTCGCGGTCGTCGTATGGCCCGCTCAGGAGGACTTCGATTTCGAGTGCGTCTATTTCGGCCAGTAAGGCTGCATATTCACGCGCGACATCATCGGCGAGCGAGTCATCGCCCAGTTCGGCGAACTCTGCGGTGGTTGTCAAGCGCACATCGACCGCTGCCCAGCGGTTGAGTTCGGCTTTGATGCGCGTCATGCGCTGCATCACCTGTTGGGCGTTGGTGGGGTTGTTCCAAATGTCGGGATCGGCAGCCTGGTGTTCGAGGCCGTCGAGGAGGGTCTGTTTGTGTGCGAGGTCAAAGCCGCCCACGGACGCCGTCGAAGCGTTGCCGTAGGATCTCCACTTCTGCGAGGGTAATAGCCATGAGCTGTTCCTTTCGATAACGTCTTTATTATAAAGAAAGAGAGCGGGGCTTATTGCAATAAGCCCCGCTCCAAATCGTTCAAACCTACACCGAATGCAATACCCCAGCCAAGGCATTGATGCGTGGCATCAGGGTTGCGAAGTTCTCGAGGGTGAGGGATTGTGGGCCGTCCGAGGTGGCTTTGTCGGGGTCTGGGTGGACTTCGATCATCAAGCCGTCGGCACCCGCGGCCAGGCCTGCCAGCGCCAACGGCGCAACCAGGTACCACTTGCCGGTGCCGTGCGACGGGTCGACGATAATCGGCAGGTGGGTGCGCTTTTTGGCCAAGGCAACCGCATTGAGGTCGAGCGTATTGCGTGTGGCGGTCTCGAAGGTACGGATGCCGCGCTCGCACAAAATGATGTTGTGATTGCCCTGGTTCATGATGTACTCGGCCGACAACATCCACTCTTCGAACGTGGCCGACAGCCCACGCTTGAGCAACACCGGTCGATGGGAACGACCGACTTCTTCGAGCAATTGGTAGTTCTGCATGTTGCGCGCCCCGATTTGGAGCAGATCGGCATACTCGGCCACGAGCGCGACGTCGGTCGGCGTCATGACTTCGGTGACGATGGGCAGACCAGTCTCGGTGCGGGCTTTGGCCATCAGTTTGAGGGCTTCTTCGCCCATGCCGCGGAAGCTATACGGCGACGACCGTGGTTTGAATGCCCCACCACGTAGCATGTGTGCGACGGCTTTTTTGATGGCATGTGCCACCGTCATAATCTGCGTCTCGGACTCGACGGCACATGGGCCGGCCATGACCACTGCCGATCCACCGCCCACCAAGACCCCACTCACGTCGACGATGGTGTCGCGTGGGTGGAACTCCCGCGTAGCGAGCTTGTATGGGCGCGAGATACGCACCACTTCACGCACGCCCGACATGCTTTCGAGCATTTCTTGGAGTTGCGTCGGGATGGGCGTGCCGACGATGCCGATGATGTTTTGTGATTCACCCACGGTAATACTGCCGCGCAGCTTGAAGCCCTCGACACGGGCCATGACGGCATCGAGGTCTGCTTGTGTGGCACCGTTTTGCATAATGACAACCATGGAACTGCTCCTTCGCTGCGGCGCACACGGCGCTCGCACGTCTGTATCGACTATTTGGCCAAATCTGGGCGGAGCACCGTGGCACCGCCGAGGTAGATATGCTTGATGTCGGACTGTGGCTTGGCGGTGTTCCAATGCATGATCAAGCGTATGCACATGGGCAACGAGCCCGGCACCGTCATTTCGTGGGCATTCATCAACGCGGTATCGGTGAAGCCAATTTTGCGTGCTGCCACTGCCGGGAACTCGGCATAGAGGTCGGTCGTCGTTGTAAACCAGATGCTGGCGACGTCCGCAGGCACAACCCCATTGGCAGCGATGACCCCCTCGAGCAGCGTTGTGGTCGCCTCGATGATGGCTTCACGCGTGTTGCTAGCACAGGTAATCGCGCCACGGACTCCACGACAGGCTATCGTCATTGATTGCTCCTCTGTACAACAAAACCGGCGGGAGGTTGTGCCTCTCGCCGGTCAGATACACGTTTGTTCGTGTCAGTTCATGGCGAAACAGCCGGACTCAATTGTGAGCCGGTAAAGTAATAGCCATAATAGGTTGTCGTCTGCATCTGCTGCATGAAACGCCCCCGTCCACTGATGCGTGCATGATACGACGAAAATCCCCACCCGTCAAATGGTTTGCAATTCACCATACGCTATGCTACTATCTATTTATTGGGGCGTTTAGCTCAGTTGGTTAGAGCGCATCCTTCACACGGATGAGGTCGGTGGTTCGAGCCCACTATCGCCCACCATTTCCCCCTCGCTGTCGTTGACAGCGAGGGGGTATCTTTTCTCCATCTCGCGTCGTCGACGCCACACACATCGCTCCTTCGCTGGCACGACGCGCTTCGGCAGTGGTACGTCCACAGGGTATGATGGTACAAACAACGATATCGTCCTGACAAAGGCACCTGATGCGCATACCTCCTCTCACCCGCCGTTCTTTTCTGCGTCTATCGACCGCCAGCATCCTCTTGGCAGGGTGCACCGCAGCCGTGTCGACCGCGCCGGCGGTCCGCATCAAAGGTGCCAGCGCAGCAGTCGATGTGCTGATCATCGGTGCCGGCATGGCCGGGCTGGCCGCCGCCCGCGACCTTGTGGCAGGGGGCAAATCGGTGCGTATTCTCGAAGCGCGCGACAGCGTCGGCGGCCGCATTCGCACCCATCGTAGCTGGGGCAAGCCCATCGAGCTCGGTGCACAGTGGATCGAAACGTCCACCGGCAACCCCCTTGTGGCCCTCGCCAAAAGCGCGGGTGTCACGACCGCTGCCGACCCCGAAAACGGCACCGAACGCTACATCGACACCCAAACGCCCGAGCAACTCAGCGGCACCGCCGTCGACAATCTCTACACCCTAGCAGACGAGATCATCACAAGCGCCCTCGATACTGCGGGTGGGACTGACAAATCTCTGCGGGCGGCCATCAACGCCGTCCCAGCCTACAAACGCCTCACCACCGCCCAAAAACGCCGTGTCGAAAGCATGCTCGCCCAACTCATCGACGACGACGACGCGGTCGAAGCAGAGCTCCTGTCGCTCAACAACTACGACGAAGGAATCGATGCCTACCGCGGCGGTAACCTGTTTGTCAATAATGGCTATGTGGGGATTCCGCAGTTTTTGGCGAAAACGCTGACCATTGAGTACAACATCAATGTGACGCGCATCGCTACTGACAGCACCGGTGTGACGGTTACTGCTGGAGCCAAAACATGGCGGGCAGGTGCAGTCGTCGTGACGGTCCCCCTCGGCATCCTCAAAGCCAACCGCATCACCTTCAGCCCTGCATTGCCCGCTGCGTATACCAACGCTATTAAACAGCTCGCGATGGGCGTGCTCAACAAGTGCGTGCTGCGCTACGACACGGCGTTTTGGGGTACTACGACCGACACCTTTACCATTGCTGGCAGCGACCCCCACGAGTTCTATCAATTCATCCCCCTCAACAAACCCGTCGGCATCCCCGCACTGGTAGCGTTCAACGCAGGGAGTCGTGCCCGGGCGCTCGAGGCAAAGAGCGACGCCCAGCTCCAGGCACAGATGGCGGCACT
>QWQY01000026.1 GCA_003670675.1 Chloroflexota bacterium | reverse complement strand
TTTTTTCCTGCGCTCCGCTATGATTTCGTCCAAAATCCATATTTGTACTACGGCTTGTACATACCCGTATTGATGGTCATCCCTGCCTACATCCTGATGTGGAAGCACCGTACCTTATGGACATTTGCGGCTGCCTGGTATGTGGTAGCGATTATCTTTTTGATGGCTGGCTACAAAATTTCGATGGTCGATAAACAGCTGTACTATATTGTGCCGTTGCTGATGCTGAGTTGGGCAATGATTGCTGACCGTCTGTGGAATCGCGGTCCAATGGGACGCATCATTGTGAGCACAACTATCTTGTTTACCCTATGGAGTGCATTGCAGTTATGGATTATTCGCATCGACCGCGCTCCGCTGGTGCTGCCATGAACAAGCTCCCTAATCCAATCACATCAATCGATGCATTGGCAACTGCCATCGATCCGTGGCTTGCACATATGACATGGCGGCGTGATTACCAGACGTGGCGCGAGCGGCGCCTCTTGCAAGAGCAGTTCCAAGGCGAGCGGATTGCCCAAATTTCACGGTATTCTGGCTCGTTCGTCGGGCAGCATATTCTCGATTTGGGTGCTGGGATGGGCGGATTTGCGGTTGCGGCAGCCCTCGGTGGTGCACAGGTACAGGTATCAGAATACAATCTGCCGTACTGCCAGATTATCCAGCTCCGTGCTGACCGCTACGGGATTGATGTACCGGTGCTGAACGGTGCGGGTGAACATCTGCCGTATGCGGATGGTACGTTCGACCTGGTGGTGTGTTGGGATGTCATCGAACATGTACAAATCCCGGCGGCCATGCTGGCAGAGATCCATCGGGTTCTCAAACCCGGCGGCTTGCTGTTCTTGACGGTCATCAACCGACGGGCGTGGGTAGACCCGCACTTCCACATCCGGGGTCTCAATTGGATCCCGCGTCGGCTTGCCGAATGGTACATCGCCAGAGTCGGCCGGAGCAAAGACAACAGCCTCTTCACCGACATGCAGCGCTTGAGTGCCATGCATTATTATGACTACCCTGAGTTTTGCAGCCTGGCTGCCACGCGCGGTTTTGCCACGACTGACATGAACGAAGATGCGCTACGTGATGGGCAATTCATCAGCAAAAAACCATCGCGGCGTTTCATTCGTGCGATTCTGCAGGCACTGGGTATAGAAATCCTCGCATATCGTGCCCAGCGGGCCTGGTATGTCGGCATGTTTGAGCTGGTGCTCCGCAAAGAGGGCGCATGAGCGACCCGATACAACCATCGCTCCAGAGTCAAGTCTCGCGCGCGGTGTTATGGAATACGCTGTTTGTGCCGTTGCGTATGCTCGCAGAAATCGCAGCAACCGCACTCAAGCTCACCGTGTTGCCTATCGCCGCATACGGGTTACTTGCACTTATCAGCGGAGCTTCCTCGGCGTTTGGTACGTGGATCGATCTCGGCACGACCCGCGCCCTCCCCAAATTTATCCCCGAAACGATGAAATCGCACGGCCCAGCAGGCGTCTTGCGCATGCTGTTGACGGTTTTTTGGGCACAAGCAATAATCCTCACCGCCATAGCGGGCGGGCTCATTTGGCAGCAATCGACATATCTCGGCACATTGGCTGACAAGATTCAAGCCGACACGCGGATTGATGTGGTGTCACAGACCCTCCTCCAAGAACTTTTGGGCAGCCAGGGTTGGCTGTTTATCACCATCATCATTCTGATGCTCATCACCGGCGTTGCGTATGACATGTTGATGGCTTTTCTGAATAGCTTCTTTAAGCAACGTGCCTGGAACGGCATCAGTTTGTTGGCTGGTCTGTTGCCTCAACTGCTCGCCGTGTGTGCGATCATCCTCGCCCAATTGAGCACCAATCCATTGCGCTGGAGTGTCATCGGGATCTTGGTGTCCGTGGCCTTGGCCCCAGCCATTGCAGTCGCTGTGGCTGCCTGGCAAGTAGTGGTTGTGTGGCGCGGCACCAATGCCCCTCCGGTGCCAACCGACGCGGTCGCTTTTCGCTGGATCCCCGCGGGGTTTCTGCGCTACACCGGGGTGTCGTATCTCATGACGATGACGGATTTTGTCGCAAGCAAATCGTTTGCCGTCTATTTAACGAGTAGCATTACGGATGCAGCTTTGTTGTGGGCTGGTGCGTCGCTGGTGGGGATGGTGCTCTCGTATTTGTACACGCCGTTGGTAGGCATTACCGTACCGTTGTTTACGCGGGTACGCAGCGGAGAAGGCGGCACGATACAAGGTGCGTTTGGTTCGATTGTGCGTATTCAGATGTTCTTACTGGTACCGGGTGGCGTTGCATTGGTGTTGCTCGCACAGGCAGCGCTGCGCCTGTTGACACCGCAATACACTGATGCAGTAATGATTGTGTATGTACTGGTGCCCTGTCTGTTTATCGAAAGCTTGTTGACGATGGCACATAATGTCCTCATCGTCTACGAAGAACTGCGGCTCGTGACGATTGGGCGTATGCTCACGTTGGTCGTCATCCCGCTGGGATTTTTGCTGTCGCCGCTGTATGGGGTGGTTGGCCTGGCAATTGCCTATGGATCCGCACGGTTGCTTGCAGGGTTGTGGGCTACGTTCTGGGGCTGGCGCCGCATCGGATTGCAGTGGCCATGGCAATTCATGTTGCGCGTTTGCGCCGCGAGTGGGGTCATGGCAGCAACACTGTATGCGTGTCATCTCTTGATGCCGGTTATCGGCGAAGGGTTGCCGCTGTCAGCCCGGCTTGCCTTGTTGCCGGGATATGCGTTGGTGACGCTTGGGAATGCGTTGGTGTTTTTTGTGGCGTTCCGTATCTTTGGCGGTCTCGAGCAGTCCGATCGTGGGCAACTTGCCCAAATGAAGCTGCCATTCAAACGATTCATCATGCGGGTGTTGTGATGCGCATCGCACTCTACAATTTGACGACTACCACTGCATACGGCGGCGTCGAAAGTTTCGTGTGGGATCTTGCGTCACAGTTACGCGAGCGCGGACATACAGTGGAGATTTTCGGTGGCAATGGCCTGCGCCGCGAAGCAACCGCCGCGCTCACCGTGCGTACATTCCCGTACATCAACCGGTCTGCATTTGCGTGGATTCCTGGCCTTGCCCGCGCCTATGCCGAACGAAAGCTCCTCGAACGACTCAGTTTTGCGGTGTGTGCGCTCCCACAGCTCATCTGGGGACGATATGATATCATCCACATCCAGAAACCCTATGACATGCTCCCAGCCCTGATTGCGGCACGACTGACTGGTGCATCGGTGATTCTTGGGTGTCACGGCGAAGACTTCTACCGCGGGGACCGCTGGCTGGCACGGCAAATGGATGCTGCAGTCAGTTGTAGCGCATTCAACGCACAGACTGTCGATTCGCGCTACCGGATCCCCATAACCGTGGTCTACAACGGGATTGATACGCGTGTCTTTCATTCCGCTGCACATGTCACACGGCCCTCTACTGTCCCGTTCAAAGTACTGTTTGTGGGCAGATTACAAGAATGGAAGGGTGTCCGAACCATCTTAGAGGCGATTTCGCATGTCCCGGATGTGACGTTGACCATCGCCGGGGACGGCAATGACCGTACCCTGCTCGAAGCACATGCAGCTACACTCGGTGTCTCTGGTCGTGTGACCTTCTTGGGATCGGTACCGCGCCAAGAGCTCCCTGCACTGATGTATGAGCACCATGCGCTGGTCGCTTCGAGCTACGCCAGTGAAACATTTGGAATCGGTCTTGTCGAGGCACAAGCATGTGGCCTCCCCGTTATCGCTTCACGTTTTGGTGGATTCGTCGAAGTCGTGTCCGAAGGCCATACCGGACTTTTTTATCCGCCACGCGATGCAGCCGCACTCGCTGCGTGCATTCGAACCCTGATTGACCAGCCCGAACTGCGCCAACGCCTCGCGCGTCATGCACCCGCATGGGCGAGCCAATTCTCATGGTCAGCAGTCACCGATCGCATCGAATCCGTCTATCGCAGACTGCGAGGGCTCTGATATGCAGATTATCCAAATCTCGACCTACGGATTTGACCGTAGATATCCCAGCAGGCCAGAATTTGTGCTCGCTCGGACATTGGCAGCCCAAGGTCATACAGTCCATGCAATTGAGTATTGGCACGACCGAACCCAGCCACAGGTCGAAGTCTATGCACCCGGCTTGATCATCTATCGCTGTCGCACGTTTGGCTTCGTGTCGTACGACCTCTGGCGTTTTGCATGGCAGATACCGAAACCCGATATCATCCATGTCCATCACTTACGGCATCTCCTCGCGTATCAAGCACAAATCCTCTGGCGCGGCACGGTACCGATGGTGCTCACCCCACATGGGATCTTGCATGACGGTGATCTCGTCGTGAACCGCGAGCAACCGCTGGATAACCCGCTCACCCCCGAAAAACTGTTTATGGACGAAGCAGCCCTCTGGAGCGCTTTACGCGCCGGCAAACATCCGCGACGGACATTCCGCAATTACTTCATTCATGCGCCGCTGCTTCGGTATGATGGAGTTTTTGCTCTTTCCAATCACGAAAAATCGATTATTGGCACACTGGGAGTCGCGCTCGACCGTATAACAGTGATCCCGAATTCGATTGTGTTGTCGCAGTATCAGACGCCGCCACCACGGGTCCGCGCGAGCACACCGACGCTGTTGTTTATTGGCCAGCTTGTTCCCCGCAAAGGCTGGGATATCTTGGTTGATGCACTCCCGAAGGTAGTCGCTACACAGCCAGATATCACGGTCATTATGGTGACGCACAATACGAGTCAACTCGAAGCCCTCGAAGCACGTGCGACGGCACTGGGAGTGCGAGCGCACATTGACATTCGCACGCGCGTCGACGAAGCGCATAAAGTTGCGCTCTTAGAATCAGCACACATGTTAGTCGCGCCGAGCAGATACGAAGGATTTGGCATCCCTCCGATAGAAGCAATGGCAGCCGGATGTGCGGTCATTACGACTGATTGCGCTGCAGGCAATGAGATTGTCACGCATATGGAAACAGGACTTCTTACCCGTTACAACGATCCGTCTGACCTCGCAGACGCGGTGCTCCGGTTGTTTGGCGATAATCACCTACGTAGTGAACTGGTGGAACGCGGGAAAGTGTATGTGCATGCGACGTACGACCCAGATATCGTTGCGCACCGCACGTTGGCCGCGTATCAGTCACACATCACCAGGGTCAATCAGAGCACTGTGCTATAATACGTCGGCACTGGTATGAGAGGAATTGCATCATATGGTCACGCTGTCGAGTATACGTGCTTTGCTTTTTGAAATATCTTTGAACGGGCCGCGCATTCTCTGGCGGACGGTCAATGATTTTAGTCTATGGCGGATTATCGAATATCCGTGGGTCACGCGTCATCTCAATGCCAAACCTGGCGATATCATTGTCGACATTGGTTCGGGCACTTCGACCTATCCCCACATGCTCACCAAAACAGGCTTGGATGTTATCATCATCGAACTCGATGCCGATCGGGTCCGCTGGCAGGCGCAAAAACGCCGTGAAACAGCCCAACCCGGCGACGGCCGCTTGATCCCCATCGTTGCTGATGCAACCAAAATGCCGTTTCGTGATGGCACAATCCACCGCATCAGCGCTGTATCTTCGCTTGAACACATCCCCGACGACCATGCAGTGGGTCGCGAAATCGCGCGTGTCCTGTCTGACGATGGTATTGCCGTCATGACACTCCCGTACACCAGCACAGAACGCACGTCCTTTATGAAGGGCATCAGAAATTTCGCACAAGTCGCCAAAAACACCTTCGATCAAGTCGGCAAAAGCGGCTCGTTCTTCCGTTTTTATACCGACCAAGACCTCAAAGAGGTCTACTTCGATCCAGCTGATGCGATAGTAACTGCCCGCAGCGCCTTTGGACGAAGTATTTTGAATGGTCGCTACCACGAAACGCCAATGACCAAATATTGGCGCACACTGGTCATCAAAGATATTTTGTTGGCCTGGATTATCCATCCGTTGGAAGAAATGTTCGACTCGACCGATCCGATGTATGTCATGTTGGCCTACAAGAAGGGCAAATCAGGACATCAGGAGTAGTCGATGCGGATACTGTACTGCATCCCACGATACGACGACAATGCACTCGGCAATCAAATCCACACGGAAGTGATTGCCGAGTGGTGTGCCAGAGGACATACGGTTGACGTAGCAACCATGACCTCTGCTACACGCCACATTAGCACTCGTGTGGGCGATGGCATCACCGTTTTTTCTCTCCCCACACGATCTTCGCGCTTTGTCGCTGCACTAAATCGCATCGGTGAATGGCTCACGAGCTATCCATATTTGTGGGGTGCTATTGACAGCTTTGGCGCTTTTTTTCGCACGCAAGCACGCTACGATGTGATTCACGTCGAAACTGCCTTCCCGCTGGGGATTGCCGTCATGCTGACCAAACCAGCAGACAGCAAACTCGCCGTGACGTTGCCGGGTGCAGACATTATGCGTGTGCCCGAGTTTGATTATGGATACGCAAGATACGCAGCGGTCCGCCAGTGCATACGCTGGGTATTTCGTCGGTCTGATTGTATCCGTGCAGACTCACGCCAAATCCTCGCGCTTGCATTGACCTACGGTGCGCCTCCAGAACGCATTACAGCGGTTCCGTATAACATCACCGCTCACTCTTTTTTTGCTGATGCAGAACGTGTCGTCACAGAAAAAGCAGCAGCGCGTGCTTTTCTCTGTGCAACATATGCCATCCCCGATGATGCAACCATAGTCTTGAGCTTAAACCGGCTGCATCCGTTCAAGGGTATCGAGTACATCGTTGCTGCCATCCCTGCGGTTGTAGCAGCAGGTTGCAACGTGCATGTCCTCATCGTTGGACACAATCGATCGACGCCAAAATACGGTGATTACGGCGCATACCTGTTGGAACAGGCCCATACGTTGGGGGTTGCCGCGCGTGTGCACATCGTTGGGGGCATTGCCCATCACGATGCTCGTACATACCTGGCAGGGAGTGATACGACGATTGTGCCATCGATTGCGGAGTCGTTTAGTCGTGTGGTGATCGAATCGGCTGCCGCAGGCACCCCGCCCATCGTCACTGCGACAACGGGAGCGAGCGATTATGTACGTGATGCGGGTTGCGGTGTCGTCGTGGCACCCCAAAGCGGCCCAGCAATTGCTGAGGGAATCTTGACGGTAATCGCACAGCACCGTCAACTCACCGAACGGTGCATACCGTTTGCCCAAGACTTTCGCAGCCGTGTAATTGCTGCCACTTTATTGGATATGTACACAACGTTATGACAGAACAACAGCAAGCACCAATGCGCATTTGTTATGTTGCCTACCCGACGAGTTTGACCCTCGGATCTGCCAACGCGGTACAGACGTACTCGACGTTACGTGAACTACGCGCCCAGCACCAGAATCTCCAAATCATCATCCCACGAATGACGTCTGCTTCAAATCCGTTCGACGACTTGGGTGTTACGTACATCCCCCGGATCGGCATCGGTCGGTTGTCGCGTTTATACAAATCGACGCTCTGGTATTATGCCGAACGCACGGTTTTTGCTTGGATTGTCTTGGTCCTGCTCTGGATACAGGCTTCACGTGGTATACGGACGGATGTGGTCTATGTGCGCGAGGTTATTTGTGCATTCTGGTTCTCTCAGTGGGCTCCTCGCCTATTGGGTGCCAAAGTCGTCTACGAAGTCCATCATCTCGAATCGACCAATCATTCGCGCCCAAAAGAACAATGGGCGGCCCGACTCGTCAAGCGTATTGACCAGGTCACCGTGCAAAAGCCGACGCGTCTCGTGTCGCTGACCAGTACGTTTCGGACTGTTTTACACAACCAAGGGTTACGCACGAACGATGCGGTCGACATCCTCCCCGATGCTTACAACGCCAGTATCTACCATCCATCAGACCAACTACGTGCACGGAACAGCCTAAACATCCCACACGAGAGCACACTGATCTGTTATGCGGGGTTGACCTTTGCGTACCGCCGCCTCGAACTATTGGTCGAAGCATATGCACAACTCCCGAACGAACAACAGGCAACCACGTGGCTGTACTTCGTTGGGGGTCGCCCACAAGAAGTCGCCGCGTTAATGCAACAGTGCATCGCCCTCGGCATACAGCAGCGGGTTGTCTTCACAGGAGTCCAATCGCAGCCGGTGGTCGCACAATTTCTTGCGGCGAGTGATATCCTTGTCATCCCAGATACGGTGACCGACGAAACGGCCTCGCCGTTGAAACTCTTCGAGTACATGGCAACAGGGCGCGTCGTCGTTTGTCCCGAGATGCAGTCCCTGCGCGAAATCATCGGGACCGATGGCGCAGCAGTATTCGAACGCGGAAGTGTGGCAGCGTTAACCGCACAATTGACGGCTTTGATTTCGAACCCTGGCGCACGCGCAGAAATCGCAGCACGCGGGCTTGACGCAGTTGCACCGCATACCTATCAGAATCGCGCCACCCGCCTCATTGCGGTTTGTCGCACAGCAGTGAGTGAACACCGCAATGCATGACCATAAGCAACAGGCACAGAAAATCGTTGCCCAATACGCAGCCGCAAGCCAATCAAACAAACCCGAATACTACAGATATCACAAAATCCGTTTTGCGGCGATTTTGGCGATGGTCCTTTCGTTGCCGGGCAAGCGGGTGCTCGAAATAGGGGTGAATCCCGGACAATTCACCGAAATGTTAATCAACGCCGGGTATGAAGTCTATGGAACCGACATTTTTCCTGAACATCGTGCAGAGGTCTGGGAACGTTTAGGGGTCGAAGTCCGTCGCTGGAACATCGATACCGAAGAACCACCATACGCACCGGGCATGTTCGACATCATCATTTTCTCTGAGGTGATAGAACATCTCGCGAACCCACCCCTTGCGGCACTCGAACAATTCGCCACGCTCTTGGTACCGGGTGGACATCTGATTATCAGCACTCCAAACCAGTTTTATTTCAAAAGCCGTATGCGCACCCTGTTTGATGTGCTCCTGTGGCTACCGTTTGACCATACCGATGAATTTGAGCGCTGGGCCACGTTGCGGAGCGATGCGCGTTACTACACGCACAGCCGACTTTTTGGCATGAAGCAACTTGCATGGATGGCACAAGTCTCGCACTACGATGTCGTATCAGAAGAATATCATGCAGCGTATGAGCCAGTCGGCATCGAGTGGGCACGGTTCGTGCGCGCGCCGCACCGCTGGCTGGTCAAATCTGCTATTGCGCTCATCACTGCACTGCTCTGGAAAACACGCTCCATGATCCTCATCGCCCTCAGAAAATCAGCACATTGAACGAATTGCCATCTGTGCACGTCTATTAGTCAAGTATCACATACTCCTCACCCCTCGCTATTGATTACGACAGTATGTCGGACTATAATACAGTCAGATATACGAATAAGGGTGCATTATGTACAAGACCATACTCAGGCTCGTGACAATCGTTTCTATATGCGCAAGCATTTTGCTTATCCCGCAGGATAGTGCGTCGGCAGCAATGAGCAATGCCACAACCTGTAAACTGTCTAGCGGCTTTAGTTACACGGTTGCAGCAACACTCAGTGGGAACGGGTTGATTTATGTTGCCCTTGCAGATGCAGGTGGTACAGCCGAGTCATACCTTCGGAACAAAGCACAAATCATTATCCATGTGGTCGATCCAAACACTCCTACCTGCAAAATCATCGCAACCTACAGAGATACCGAGTCGTACACGTCGCTATCAGCATTGGTGACACCGCCGATTGCGCGGACCGACAAGTCGGGCAATGTATACATCGGCAAAATCAACGGGAGCGGATTTCGTACCATTTATATTCCAGCCAACGCTCCGGTCAAGACGCCTTTCGCCGGTATGAAGACAACCAATATCTCGGGCCTTTCCTCCAATATTACGCATGGCGGTATGGCGGTCACAGAAAAGCACGTCCTCGTGATGGCAGCAACTTTTGTTGCTGGTTCGAAACTGTTCAGCAAGTATGCGGTTTTGCCTATTGCTGCGATACAGCGTGGAGGGAGCTCTAGTGCTACATGGCAAAGCTTCTCAAGCATGCCTGCGTACGGGCCTGCGTATTCTGCCAATGACTCTGTCGAAGGCCTACCCGACGGATCGTTCTACCTTGCAGGTTCGTTCGAACACACATTCCCGAAGTTTACCGGTGGCCATGTCATCCTCAATCCAACCACCATGGACTTTATCGGCGCCGTCTCGAAGAAAGCAGGAAATGTTGATCTGATCCCGTGCGATCGCAACAGCCTGCTGACCATACCATATGGATGTTTTTACCCATCTGCGCGCGTTGGTGCAGACGGCAACTTGTATATGTCGTACGGAGCAGGCGAAAGTGGTACAGGTACCCGCATGGTCTATGCCATGAAGTACAACACCTCGCAAAAAAAGTGGATGGGACTCAATGGTCCTCTCTACCCGGAACGCATTAGTGCGTTCAACGGCAAAGATGTAAGCGGCACTGGAATTGCTGCTGATATGGGAGGCAATGCATATTTTGCGGGTACGAATGGTCTCAAGCAATCGTTGGTCCTAGCAAATTATGCTAGCGGCAAATGGAACGACAGCGGCTATAACGTCACCAATACCGAGTACAGCAAGCCCGCTATCTTGTTTACGCCATATCAATCGGGCGTTCGCCTCAGTGTGTTTCTCGTTACGTTCAAACCGAACGGCGCAGATATTATCTGGACGACGCACACCGGCAACTTCAATGTCGCACTGAACACCTGCACCCCGACGGTTGTTATCGAAGATGGCGCAACGAGTATCAACAAAACAACTGCATCGGGAATCGTGTACGTCAGTACAGACTGTACTGCCAAGTTTTATGTGGCCAAAGTCACTACAACTGCATCGCCTCCAAGCGCTGCACTCACATCTGCAGACTACAAAACATTCAACCTCGACAATCCAGCTATATCCGTATCTGGGCTGACAGCAAATGCCACCAGCTATGTGCACGTACGGATGTTTGATTCGGCCAAAAAAGCAGTATCAAGCTGGAAATCCGTAAAAGTAACGACAGACACTGTTGCAACGGTCGGCGCCACGACGACGCTTACATCACCCTACAACGTCCAACGGTTTACGGACTCACTTTCGATGGGCGGGTCATCGTACGCCGATAGTGGCTATGTCCGTTCGATGGTGGGGCGGTTTACGGTCACCGCTGTGACTGACCCATCGGGCCTCGATTCGTACAAAATCAACGAGCGCACATTTTCTTTCGACCAAGGCATGATTGGCTCAAATCAGTCGGTCATCCTCAACAACAGCACTGACGTATCCAAACCAAACAACGTCGGAGTCACCGTCGCATTGACCGACGGTGCCGGCAACATCGAGAATCGCGTCCTAGACGGACTCGTGTTCGACAATACCGCACCGACCATTGTATCGGCGCCGACACCGACGTTCACGGCATCTGCCGGCACCTATGACGGCACCGTCACCCTTGCAGGTGGGTCAGTCACTGATGATCTGTATGTGGGCAGCGGGTCAACGCAGTACTGGGGCGTCTGGGTTGCAAATGCAGTCTGTACGGCACCCGGTTCGTGCCCACTCGAAACAGACACAGCATTGCGATGGGCGGCAGTCAACACGCCCACCTACACAACGTTCAGTTGGAATCTCCAAGATGGGCTTGATGCTCCCGCAATAACCACTGGGAATGAGTACTACAAGACATATATCAAGTTCTTGGATGGCGCAGGCAATCCGACTTCTTCGTCGATTTCATTCGAAACTACCGTCGCAGTGACCGCCAACACGCTCTTCGTTCCCTTCATACGCGCACAACGCTGAGACACTCCATGTACGCAACGATTCGGAACATATACAAACGAGACGCCGGGCAATTTTTGCTCGGCGTTCTCTTCGTTTTCGCATTGGGCATCTCTTTGCCACGCGTTTATGCAACCGACGAAGTGCAATACTATGCGTGGCTGCGGTCAATCTGGTTTGATCAAGACGTCAACTTCGAGAACGAATATCGTACCTTTGCTGCACTGAATCCCAAATCAGGGATCAATGAAAGTCTGCTCCAACCGAATCGCGTTCGCCCCAAAACCAATCTCTACGGAAACATTGCCCCCGTTGGGTCAGCAATACTCTGGGTGCCATGGTTTATCGGGACTGATGTGGTCCTACGAGGAGCACATCTGGTCGGCATCGGATTGCACCTCCCAGCAGATGGATACAGTTGGCCGTATCAACGGGCGGTGAGCTACAGCTCTGCGTTATATGCATTCATTGGTCTTTTGATGGTGCGTCGGTTGACTCAACGTTGGGTACCGTCTTGGCACAGCACGGTATCGACGCTGGCGTTTTGGCTCGCAACTCCTTTAGTTTTTTATATGACGGTCCAAATGCCGTTCGCACACGCCAATGCATTTTTTGTAAGTGCATTGTTCGTTCGTGCGTGGCTGTGGCAACGAGATAAACCTGACCGTTGGGAGCCGTGGGCTGCAATAGGTGCGAGCCTTGCTGGGCTGTTCCTAGTGCGTGAGCAACTCATTTTGTTTGCGATTATTCCTGCAGTGAGTGAACTACTCCCGTTTTGGAAATTTCCGTCCACCGCTCTTGCACGCGTATCCCAGAGCGTCAAGTATTATCTGCTATGTACCGTAACACTACTGGTTTGTGTAAGCCCGCAGTTCATCGCGTACATGGCCGTCAATGGCCAACCATCGCCCGCATCAGAGGTGTCGAGCAAGTTGAACTGGTGCAGTCCGCATGCAATCGACACACTGATTGATTTTGACCCAAGCCCAGAACCGATATGTGGTGTCGTCGACGAACCCATTCGCATAAAAGCATGGAGCCGAGGCGCCTTGGTGTGGAGCCCGATTTTGTTCTTTGGCATCATTGGCTTGCTCTTTTTCGCCCGTGCACATCCGCAATACGGTATTCCAATGCTGGCAGCGTTCCTATTGCAAGTATGGCTCAACGGAGCATTCGGCACGACCTGGCATCTCAGCGGTGCGTTTGGGTTCCGACGATACATAGAGTGCACGCCATTCTTTATAGTGGGTGGCGCATACCTGCTCCAAACGTTCAAACAACGGCACACGATGATTGTTGCATTATGTGTTGTCGGTTTGTTCATTCTGTGGAACATGGGGCTGATTATAAACGGAACCGTTTTCAACGGTCTCACGAATGTACGTCGTGGATTACAGTGGCCACAACTCTGGGAATGGCAGATAACCCTTCCACAACGCCTCTGGGAACTCGGAGGAACGTTTTTTGACCGCTGTCGTGTGCTCAAAAACGGCTGTTAGATTTGCATCATGCCACACGCCATGCTACGATATAGAGACGGGCCGGTAGCTCAATGGCAGAGCACGTCGCTCATAACGACTTGGTTCCTGGTTCGAATCCAGGCCGGCCCACCACCTATTCCAATCCCCCCGACACATCAAGCAACTCAATAATATCTTTGTACACGAGGCGTGCATCACGACACACCTCGGATATCAGCGTGCCTTCGGCGAGGGTCAACGCTCGTATCGGCGCACCTGGAGGGAACTGTGTTGTCACAATGGCGAACAAATACAGTACATCTTCGTACGCAGATGCGAGTGCATGTCCGTACAGTGGATCGATTAATTGCGCAGAATGTGTGTTCCATCGCTGTACGATGCGGTGTGCGTGATGTGCACGGGCATGAAAATGCCCGAATACTCCGGCAACCGTGTCAGAAACAATCGACAACGGCGCTGCATCACGTGCCGCTAACGCAATAACCTCCAAAGCGGAAGCCCCGACATGCCACGACTGCCACAACCGCAACGGATGATTCGGTGTGGGGAAGCGCCAGATGTGCTCAGACTGCAATAATACCCTCGCCCAACGTACCTCTTGGGCGATAGTTTGGGCCTGATACGGTACACACCGAGAGACAGCAATCCACAGAAATCCATTCGGCGCGTGCATGGTTGCGAGCGCTGCTTGCCAGCGTTCGCCTGGCAGTGATACATCGACCCAATCATCCCCCGCGGCAACAAACAACGGTATACGCTCTTCGCTAGCGGTCAGACACATCCACACCCCAAACGCTGGCGGGAGCTCCTGCAAATACGTGGGTATCGAACCGACATCGGCGCACCATTCGGTTCGGACGTCCACACCACGTACCCGCAGTCGTTGATACAACTCACGACGAAACAGCACCAGCGACTCTGGTATGACCGTTCGCATCCGCGGATAGAGCGAAAGAACGGCACGATCGAGCCACTCTTCGCTCCCAACAATGAGGAACGGTATGCCCAAGATTTCCGCAACTTCGGTGCTATTGAGGGGCACCCCCACAGCACCTGCAGCGAACGCGAGCGCGTGTATGTCGGCGGGGAATGCTTGTGCGGTCATGGATCACTCACCTTTTGATACGGAGTACCCCAAAACGTGACGGAATGTGAAAATCAGCAGGGTCACGGAAGGTGGGCGACCAAGACGACTCTTCGGATGGTGTTCCATCGCGGGGTCGATCGATCCGGAAAAAATTCAAACGCCAGGTCCCGATACCGTCCGTACCACCCAACGAGGACCACGGAAGTGACATGACACAGCTCCATCCTGCGGGGTCGATGTCTACCCAACTCGACCAGTCAGGGTCCCATGTTGTGTCGAGCGTCAGTGTGGCTCGTATTTCGTCCGGATTATGAATAATGCCGTCAAAACGGACATTCAGTGGGTTGACCTCGAGTTCGAGGTATCGTTTCGGAGTCTCTGAGCCAGCGGCAATGAACAATTCGACGACTTCTTCGGTATAAATGGGATCGTCGTGGTTCGTGAGCGTCGCCCATGGGTCACTGTCGGCACAATCAAAACGCACCCAGAGGTGCGTCGGTGTCGCGCATACACGGACAACGGTTGCCTGACGGACTGCAGTACCGCGAACG
>QWQY01000025.1 GCA_003670675.1 Chloroflexota bacterium | reverse complement strand
TTCTGCTTCGTCTTTGGCTTTGAGGTAACCGACGATTGCGTTTGCATGGCCATGGCCCATGGCATAGGTCTCTTTGAGGTGATTAACTTTTTCCATGTGTTTGATGTCACCGAGCGCTCGGACAATCTCGAACCAATAGGCGACCGGATGACCGTATTTCTTTTCGATCGATGGGAAGTACGACGCCGGGCCATAGACTTTCTCTGTCATATCCTGCTCCTGCTCCGTTTATGGTGCATATTCTACCGCATCACAGCACAAGAGGATGCATGTACGTATTGGGTATATTTCCTTGAATAACCTGACTAATCAAAGATCTCTCCTAACTAATAGCTACTAACTACTCATTACTCATTTATAATTCAATGCATGAACACCATCTCAACCACCTTGACATGTACATCGGAGCGCCCGCCCGATGTCGTCTACCCTGCACTCATCCACTGCGACGCCGTGCGTGTCTTTCGCCCGGTCGGAGCACTCCCGGGCGTCGCGGCGGTCCAGCTCCACAACGACCGTTGGGGCAACCAGGGCGACACGCGCACCATCACGCTCACCGACGGGAGCACCGCCCGCGAAGCCCTGACCGCCGTCGCCGCCCCAGACTCGTTCACCTATACCGTCAGCGCCTATACCAGTGTCCTGCGCCTGCTCGTCAGCCGCGGCGAATCGACATTCACCTGTAGCCCCACCACCAGCGGCGGTACTCTGATCACCTGGACCTATGGCTATACCCCCCGTTCCGCACTCGTACGTCCGTTGGTCTGGTTGGTACGTGTGTTGCTCTGGGAGCGCTACATGACGGCAGCATTCGACCGCGCGCTGTCAGATATTTCGTAGATTTTTGCAGATTTGAGGATACCGTGGATGAACCTTCATGCACCGTCGTTCTGTATATCGGTGCCCCCGCCGAGGTTGTCTGGGATGCGCTGACAGACCCTGACATCACCATGCGCTATTGGCACAACACCCGGCTCGAATCGACGTGGCTGGTCGGCGACCCGCTCCTCTTTGTGCGCAACGGCGACGTCACCGACCGCAACACCATCCTCGAAGTCGTCAAACCCCAACGCCTCCGCTATACATTCAAACCCGTGTTTGGCGACTTTGCCAGCGAAGCCCCGTCGCACGTCAGCATGATACTCGACCACGACAACGGCGTCACCCGGCTGACCCTGCACCACGACCAGTTCGCGCCCGACAGCGCGGTCCTCCGCGCCTGCCGTATTGGCTGGCCAATGCTCCTGAGCAGCCTCAAATCACTGCTCGAATGCGGCACACCCCTCCCCCACGCAACCTTCCCAGCCGAGGCATAATCACGGAGCGCATATGACATCCACACACGCAGTCTTTTTCGTCGACCTCCAACAAAACCAAATCGACCCCAAATGGGGCATTCCCCAGCCCGATACCTTCATGGCCACGATGACCACTGCCCTCGCCGACGCCCGGGCACACGGTGACCTCGTCGTGCATATCCAACATGACGGCCCTGCCGACGAGCCCGATGCACCCTTCACATTCATGTGGGAGCTTATCCTGACGCCCTTGCCCACCGAGCGCGTCTTCCGCAAAACCGTTTTCAGTGCCTTCACCGAAAACCCCGACTTGCTGACCCACCTCCACACCCACAACATCCGCGACGTCACGATTATCGGCGTCCAATCCGAATACTGCATCCAGGCCAACGCCCGCGCCGCCCATGCACTGGGCTTCACCGTGCATGTCCCTGCCGGGATGCACAGCACGATCAACGGCGACATCCCAGCCGCTGAGATGACTGCCACCATCCACGCCCAACTCGTCGCCGAAGGCATCAGCGAGCGCCCCTACCGCGCCTAAAGGATCATCATGCGACACAGCGAACGTGCACACGCATTCTTGACCGCTGCCCGCGCCGGTGATGTGGTCACTGCCCGTGCCTTCTGTACTGCCACCGCCAGACACCACAACCAGTATTTCGCCGCGGGTATGGATGTTCTCATCGACGCCATTGCCGCCGCCTCGGTCGAACACCCCCACAGTACCTTCACCGTCAAGCGCATCGTCGCCAGCGACAATATGGTCGTGCTGCACTCACACGTCGTCCATGCACCGGGAGAGCCGGGCTACACCGTTTTCCACATGTTCCGCTTCGAAGGCGACCTCATCGCCGAACTCTGGGACGTGGGTCAAACGATTGAAGCGCAGTCGCCCAACAGCGACGGTCCCTTTTAGCAATTCCCGACAATATGAAAAAGGGAGCAGAATCCAGGCAATCGCACGATCACACGCTGCGCTGGCGCACATCCACTGCTCCCCACAGCTACTGCGCGCGTCCCCGTCCCAGTCGAACCCACCTTCAGGGCGAGGCCTATCCCTCGTCGAGGACTCTGCTGATGCCTCCTACCATCCACTCGTTGCGCGCGCCCATGGACGACGCCTGTGCCCGCCACATCACCCGTGACGGCCGCAGCGGCGAGGTCTGCATGGTCCTGGTCCGCCCCGATGGGCGCATCTGGACCGCAGCCAAAACCTATTACCCCAATCACATCAGCCGCCTCCTGACCGGCGGCATCCAGCCCGCCGAAGACCCTGCCAGCGCCCTCCTGCGCGAAATCGCCGAAGAGACCAGCCTCGTACCGACGCACACCACGCCCATCGCCCACATCGCGTACGATACGGTTGTGCCGTTTGCGACCCACATCTACGTCTGCACGGTCAGCGCTACAGATCCGGTCGTCAACGACGAGGCAGAACGCATCCATCACTTCGCGGCGCTCCATCCCGGCGAACTCCTGCAGCGTGCTGCTGAACTCTGCCAATTGCCCGATGCGTACCACCCCGACATCGGTACGAATTGGCGCGGCTGGGGCAGCTTCCGGGCGGTCAGTCACCGCGTGGTGGCCGATTGGTTCCGCACCCACGCAGCCCACTCAGACGAGGATTAACCATGCTCCCATATCGCGCCCGCGACTGCGTCCAGTACGATCCCGCCCAACGCCAGCTCCATGCCCATCGCTGGGACGGCACACGCACCCACTGCGACACCCCCGCCGAGCTCGACCACGCGCTGGGTACCGATTGCATCTACAGTCCCATGCTGGTCGGCGCTGCCGCCCTCTGGTTTGCCGCTGATCACGGCGTCGACTGGCAGCTGCCCGTAGGCGCACCCGAACCCATCCGTACCTTGGCCAGCCGCGGCAGCGCCGAAGGCTATAGCCCATCGACCCTGCAACGCTGTCTGAGTGCCCTCGACCGCGGCTACGACCGCACCTGTCGCCTCGCCGTCGAGCTCCTGAGTGTCGACGACCACCTCTGTATCCTCGACCCTGATGGCCTCTGTGCCCAGGTGCTCATGCATGTGATAGGGCAGACCATGGGGGCATCCGTGCCGCGGGTGAGCTGGGTGCGTGCAGATCTGCTGCCCAGCGACGCCACCATCGTGCTGGTCCACACCGGGGTCAATCAACACGGTGTGCCGACCGACCATACGCTGACGCCGGCACTGTTGCAGGCCCAGCAACGCGCCGTACCACGCTATGCACTCGCGCCGTTTGGACCAAGCGACGACACACCGAGCCTTGCCGACGTCGGTATCAACGCAGTGGTCACCGCCCGCGGTATCTATCGGCCCGATCGTGTAGCCCGCTATCACGACGACGCCGACATCGGCCCCGACATTATTTCACTCACCTGACCCCTTGACACCGCATACCAGCATGCTAAAATAGAACAAATGTTCTATTCGCGAGCATGCCATGCACATTCTCGATCCCCTGACCGCTACCCAACTCGCCGCGGGAGCGACCATCGATCGCCCCGCAGCCGTCGTCCGCGAGCTCCTCGACAACGCCATCGACGCCGGTGCGCGGCACATCGGCGTGCAGGTCAGCGCTGGTGCCATCCATGTCCGCGACGACGGCTGTGGGATGTCCCCTGACGAGCTCGTGTTGGCGTTCCAACGGCATACCACCAGCAAGCTCCAGCATGCCAACGACACCGTCGGCATTGCAACATTGGGGTTCCGCGGCGAGGCATTGGCGGCAATCGCGGCGATAGCAGCGGTCAGTGCCGTCAGCCGGCGGGTCAACGATCCACACGCGACCGAGGTCCGCTTCGCCGCCGGCGAGCTCCAGGATATGCGCGCGTGTGCCGGCAAGCCTGGCACCACAGTCACGGTCGAACGGCTTTTCTATACCAGCCCACACCGGCGTACCTTTTGGCGCCAACCGCATGTCGAGCTCCAGCGCATTGCAGACATGACCGCCCGCTATGCACTGTGTTATCCACACATCGCCATCACCACCGATATCGCCCAGACCGAGCCCATCTATACACAGGGGAGCGGGGACCTTGCCCAGACCATGTACGAGCTCTGGGGCGACGTCGATCCCATCCCCATCCAGGCGACCCTCGCTGGTACCACCGCACAGGTGACCGGCCTGATTGCGAGCCCACGCAGTGCGCGACCGTTGCGGCGACGCCAGATCATCGCGGTCAATCATCGCCCCATCGCACCCCGCGGCGCAATTGCCCATCTGCTCGACGAAGTCCTGCCGCCGCAACGCACCCTCTACCCGGCATGCGTCCTGCAATTCACCTTGCCCAGCGAGAGCATCGAGGTCAATAGCCGCGAAGGCAAAGAAGACGTGATGCTCCGCACGCCCAGCGTTGTCGCCCGCTTGGTCTATGCGGCCGTGAGTGCGCCCGCGCACATCCCTGATGTCGGCACGGCGATGCTCCCATTCCCCCCGCTCCAGGTGTTGGGCACTCACCACGATTGGATAGTTGCCAGCGGGGCAGAGGGGATTTTTATTGTCAGTCCCGCCAATATCATGCGCCACTGCGGCATCGACTCGCTCGCACGCGGGGCGCTTATTGTCCCTCCACAGCAGCTGTCCAGTACCCAACGCGCACGCATCCAACCCCATCAGCACGCATTCGCAGCGCTGGGGGTCGATGTCCGCTGTGAGGACAGCACCGGGTACCTCTATGCACTCCCTGCACAGGCACGCACAATCGGGCCCGTTGTAGCGCTCACGCACCTGGTCAAAGAGCTCCGGAGCGGCGGCACCCCCGCATCAGCAGTGGGTTCACTGCTCGAGCCTACCTGGTTGCTCCAGCAGCTCGCGCGGCATCCCGACCCATGGGGTGGGCACACCAGCTTGGTCATCGGGCATCATCGGGTACAACACGCACTGCGACGGCCGCTTAGCTCTGCAACACCTGACGGATAGCATAGACCACAACGACCAAGAGGATGGTAATAATACTCAGTTCCACGACACCTAAATTACTCAGCATTTTCTGCATGGTATTGCCTCTTTCGTCTCTATTGCACTAGTATACAATACCGACTTGCACGCGCACCAGCCAACACCAGTTTGCCCCCAATCGATGGTATCATCATCAGACACAGACAGACTAAGGGAATACATCATGACACGACTCAAAGTCGGCGTTCAACTCCAGAACCAACATACCAGCTATGCCGATTACGCCGATGCCGTCCAACGTGCCGAGGCCGCGGGCGTCGATTCACTGTGGAACTGGGACCATTTCTACCCGCTCTACGGCGACCCCGAGGGGGCGCACTTCGAGGGCTGGACGTTGCTGACCGCTATTG
Organism: Chloroflexota bacterium; assembly: GCA_003670675.1. GTDB lineage: Bacteria > Chloroflexota > Chloroflexia > Chloroflexales > Roseiflexaceae > UBA965. Next base: position 9,472 of record QWQY01000025.1, on the reverse strand, counting down.
CAACCCTGACCACGCGCGTCGAGTTCGGCTGCCTGGTTTTGTGCAATAGCTACCGCAATCCACGCTTGCTCGCCCACATGAGCAAAACGCTCGATCACATCAGCAACGGCCGCTACATTTTGGGCATCGGAGCAGGCTGGTTCGAACGCGACTACACCGAATACGGGTACGAATTCGGGACCGCTGGTGATCGTCTGCGTGCGCTCGGTCAGAATTTGCCCAAATTCCGCGAATTCTGGGAGCGCGAAGTCCCTAAGCCCACCCGCGACATCCCCATTTTGGTTGGCGGCGGCGGCGAAAAGGTCACCCTCAAACTAACCGCGCAGCACGCCAACATCTGGAACGGCTTTGGCCCGCCCGAAACATACGCCCACAAAAACGCCGTCCTGAATGACTGGTGTGCACAGGTCGGTCGCAATCCCGCAGACATCGAGCGTTCCGTCACGATTGGGTTCGACGAACTCGATCAATGCGACGCGTACCTCAAGGCCGGCGCGACCCACTTCATTATGGGGAGCGGTCATCCCTACGACCAGCACACATATTCCAAACTCGTCGCGTGGCGCGATGCGCACCTCAAGGGCTAACCGACCCACGCACTGCGTGGGCACACGGGTACACAGCACATGATTGCGATCTACGACAGTGGTATCGGGGGTGCGAGCGTCCTCCTTGCAGTACGTGCAATCGCCCCCGACGTCGATATACTCTACCTCGCCGATCAGGCACACGTGCCGTATGGCGACCGTTCACCAGACGACATCCGCGCCATCGCATTGGACTGTGCTGATTGGCTCGTCGCACAGGGCGCCATACCAGTGGTCGTCGCCTGCAATACGGCCAGTGCTGTAGCCCTCGGCGCCATGCGTGCACGCTACCCCGACACCCCGTTTGTGGGGATGGTACCTGCCGTCAAACCCGCCGCGCAACAAAGCGTCAGCGGGGTCATCGGCGTTATGGCAACTGCAGCGACGCTCCAAGGCCAACTCCTCGCCGACGTGACGCTCGCCCATGCGCCACATCTGACGGTCGTCGGCCAACCCTGCCATGGATTGGTCGAATACGTCGAAGCAGGCGATGTCGATTCACCATCGGTCCGGCAGGCCGTTGCCGGTCACGTCGCCCCGCTCATTGCCGCAGGTGCAGATGTGCTCGTGCTGGGGTGCACGCATTATCCATTTCTCCGCGCAGCCATCGCGCATGCTGCACCGGGGATCACGCTTATCGACCCCGCCCCTGCCGTCGCCCAGCAGGCTCTCCGCTTATCCCTCGCGCACGGGGCATCCATCCACGAACACGGCCAGACGGCCTACTACACGACCGGATCGACCGCACATCTGCAGTGGCAAATCGATGCGCTCGGCCTGCCGCCCGGCACCGTGCGCGCACGCACAAAGGAGGAACAGCCATGACCTTCGAATGGATCGGCCTACTCTGCTCGTACCTGTATGCGGGCGGACTCCTCGTGGGCGCCGAGGTGCTCCACCGCCGCTATGCGGTACCGAGCGACATCACCCGCAAAATCGTCCACGTCTCGGCCGGCATGTGGATTTTCGCCGTTCTCTGGTTCTTCAATACCTGGCAAATGGGCATTATCCCGTTTGCAACATTCATCGGGCTCAACTATTTCTTTTTTCGGGTGCGCCTCTTCAAAGGGATCGACAGCCAAGATGCCAGCCTGGGCACGGTCTATTTCGCCGTTTCGATTACCGTACTGTCCCTGGCACTCTGGCGCCCCCAAGGCCCCATCGATCACGGTCCTGCAGTCGTTGCCGGGGTCATGGCGATGACCTGGGGTGATGCACTGGCAGCCCTCATCGGCAAACGCTACGGCACCCATCGCTACACCATCAACGGCAGCACCCGCACCTACGAAGGCAGCGCCGTAATGTTTGTCGTCACCGCTGTCGTCGTCGCGCTGACCCTTTCGTTCCTGCCCGGTTCGGCACTTTCTCCCTACGCCGAACTCAATACCCCGCTGACCATCGCCGTCGCCAGCCTTGCAGGGGCAGCCGTCGGAACCCTCGTCGAAGCGTTGTCCCCACACGGCACCGACAATCTGAGCGTCCCTATTTGTGTCGCATTGGTCGCCCTCATCGCCGGCTGACCGCATCGGCACCATACGCACCCAAAAAAACGCGGAGCGCACTGCGCTCCGCGTATGCCACCCGCGTACCTATGCCGCTCTACTGGGCAAATGGACGCGATAGTGCATAAGTACGACGCCCAACAACCCAAGCACTGCCAACACCACAAACAAGCCACTATAGCCAAACATCCCGGCCATCCAACCCGCCATAATGGGCGACACTGCCGAAATGGGTGCATAGAACGTATTCGCGGTCGCGATGTACGTTGGTCGCATGTCGGTCGAGGCAAAGCTCATTACCATGGTGAATCCCGACAGCTGATAGCCACCCAACGAAATCCCGCCCAACACAAATATCGGATAGAACCACTGCTCTGACGGTGCAAACACCGCCAACACCAACGACAACACGCCGAGAAATCCCGACAATACCAGCACATACTTGTGGCCCCAACGGTCTGACAAGGCACCCAATCCAAAGTTGCCAATGGCCTGTGCCGCCAACAATGTCACCGTGAACGCCCCCACCGTACTCCCGGTCGATTGGAACCGGGCGAGCGCCGCAGCTGTTACAAAGCTCTGTCCCAACATCCCCAGCGATATCCCCGTGCGTGCAAACAAGTACCACGTGAATGCCCGGTCCTCGCGCAAAATCCGTGGCATATCCTTCAGCAATGCCCAAATGGGCTGTTTCGGCTGTGGTGGGATGGACGGCTCGACCGTCATCACCAAAAAGAAGAACGACACAACCAGACACGCAAACGCACCCAACGACAACACACCGATGTTGAACGGGAACGTGTAGCCCGCCAGAATAGTGCGCTCGAGGACTACCAATGGCTCGCTCGCCAAAATCTTGGTTGCGACCGCAGCCCCCGCGACACCGAGCAGGCTGCCGACGCCGCTTTGGAACCCAAAGAACGTCCCCCAACGATGCTCAGGGATGACCCGCCCGATGAAATCCTGCCAGGGGATCGATGTTGCACCGGCACTGAACATATGCAACGAATACAACCCAAAGAACACCAACAAGGTTGTCTGGGCATCGAATGCATTGCCGTTGATGAGCCAGATACCCATAATCAACCACGGCAGTCGCTCAAAAAACGTCCCTATCAACATGGCAGGTTTGCGACGCCACAAATGAGCAATCATCGGTGCCACAATCAGGCCGGGCAACAACCAACCCGTATTGGCAATCGTCGGGATGACTCCTTGTACCCAGCCTTCTTTGGAGTACTGTTCGACAAAATACGGTAGCACGGTGAAGCGCGACACCATGCTCATGCCGAACATGAACAGTCCGCCTTCGATGACATTTAGCAGAAAATTCCGCCGCGCATGTCGTGCCACAAACGCAGCAGTTGCATCAGTCATGACCTACCCCATTCTTATCTACGGCATACCAACGGTTTGACAGGCACTATTGCCTCAGGTATGCTACAATTTGTGACATTCATCGCAAAGTACGGTAGCAATGCAGACGTTTACCCCAGCGCAACAACAACATCTCCGAGACATTGAGGCGGTCATCCGTGCGCGTTTGGCGCCGCATGCCAGCCAAATCGTCGAAGAAGCGCTGAACAGCACCGCTGTCGCAATCCCGCGCGGGGTTGTGGCCGGGATCGTCCTGGCATTCGCACAACTCACTCCTGCGACCTCTGCCTCTGCACCACATGCTGCAGCAGCAATCGAACTCATCCGGGCTGGTGCGTCCATGCATCGGCGCTTGTTTGCTTCGCGGCCGTCTAACGACTCCCCGGCGAGCATGCTCCATGGGCCGACCCTTATGCTGGGGGATTACTTCTACGCGCTTGCCGCGTCCGAAATGGCCGAAGCTCCACAAGCACCTATCATCGCAGATTTTTCGACCTGTGTGATGCAACTCTCCGAGGCATTCCTCGCAAGCCTCCCCCACGATGGCGACGTAAGCGTTGCACGGAGCCTGCAGCACATCGACGATGTCGAAGGTGCATTGGTGGTGCGCGCTATTCGCGCCGGGTTGGTGTGTGCCGGTCTGCCTGCCACGTTAATTGATGCTGGCCGCCTCGCACAGGCAATAGCGCGTACCCACGCGCTGACCATCCAACTCCGTGAGGCACACACAACACCCCTGCATTCGTTCCACCGTGGGCATCTCATCGTGCCCCTCGCGTATGCACTCAGTCAGCATCCCATTGCCACACAGCGTGCAATCGACGCCAATGACGAGCCAGCTCTCGTGACCCTCCTCGACGCACATGGTATCTACGATGCGTGCACAGCGTTGTGCGCCGCAGCTCGTGATGAGGCATCGACGCTGAGTACCGCTTTACCTGTCAGCGAAAGTCGTACCTGGCTGATGGGCCTGTGCAACCCCGACTTCTCCCCGACCAGCGTACCCTCCTCACCCCGCTAACGCCCAAACCTGACGGCCGTATTCGACCCCCAACGCGACAATCGCGATGACGGTCATGCGCTGTGGAATACTCCCGCGCGGCCATACCATTGCCAACGCAATCCACCCCAGCATCGCCACACCAACGGCAATACTGCGCAAGCTCCCATCAATGCCGCAACCCGACATCCGCGTCAGTACGAGCGTCCCACAGCCCATCTGCAAGGCTGTACTCACAGCCACCCAGAGCCCGAGCAACAGCCCACGGCGTTGCAACGACACAGCATCGCCCAGTGCAACCCACGCACACGCAGCGAGCACCACCACATCGATTTCGCCCAGACGTGCCAAACCAGACACTGGCACAACGGCGACCAGCAGCCACGCCGCGATGGTCGCACTGCGGTCTTGGCGAGGCCAGCCAAGTAGTGGCGGCCGGATTTGTGCGACCAGCAGATACAGCACCGCTGGGATCAGCCCGATGCGCACCCATGCCTGTACGAGACTCAACACGCTCAGCACATGCTACCCCTCATCCTGCCACTGCATCCACACGGACCAGATCAACACCCCACTCAAACCCATTGCCAGCCATGGCAGATGCGCCACAATCCGCTGCGTCGCATCAGCGAACCCCAATGCAGCCCCGCTATACAGCATCCCATAGACCGAAAGACTCGTCTGCAAACGCGCCACACTACTCGTGACCGGCACCATGCACCACACCGCCAATACCAGCAGTATGCGTCGTTCGGCCACCCAGCGGACGCGTTGGAGCGTCGTGAGCAACGGTACCACCCCAAGCCCGGCCACTACACCGTAGCCCCCACTTGCAAGTGCACCGACAACGCCCCACCAGGACAGAACTTCTAGGGGTGCGCGTGGTGCCAGTGCGCAGACAAGCACCCACGGCAGGACCGCGATTGCCGCGCTACTGTTGAGCCCGCATACCAGCACCGCCACAGCCCACCACAGCCCCGGGTGCCCGCCGCGTGACCAGGACCAGACAATCCATGCACCCGCAGCCACGCACACTGCAACATCCCACCCGATTGGCCACGTGATGGTAGCAGCAATGTGGAGCAATGGGAGCACCGCGTGCACTGCCAAACGCGTTTGCGGATAGATCGCAGGGATGAGTGCAATCGCAATCACGATACCCCAGCGGATCTGCTCGTCGAGGGGCAGCCATTGCGCAGCGAGACCGAGCAACATCACTCCACGTTCCCACCAGCGCACCGGGGCGATCAGCACGGCTGCAGCCCCCAGCGGGCTGGGCAACGCAGCCAGCACCCACGCGAGTTGCGCCCGGCGTGTCGGTGCACCCCCCAAGACACGCAACGACACCAGTACGAGTGCCACGAGTGCGACAACACCAAATGCCGGGATCATCGTCGTCGTGACGAGTGCCCCGCAGATCAGTAGGTTGACGATACTCCGTCGATACATCCCGCTCCCTCACAAAAAAACGCGGGGCAATTTTCATTGCCCCGCGCCGCTCTGGATTGTTTACGCGCCGACTGGCTCGCTTTGGGCTGCCAAACTCCGCAAGACGTAGTGCAGAATACCGCCGTTGCGATAGTAGGTCAATTCGCCTTCGGAATTAATGCGCACCTTGGCGGTGAACGTCGTCGTTTTGCCGTCGAGGGTGGCGTTGACCGTCACCATCTGTCCCGGTTGCAACGACTCAATGCCCTGGATATCGAACGTTTCGCGGCCGGTCAAGCCCAATGTTGCGGCATTCTGACCGTCCACAAACGTCAATGGCAAGACACCCATACCGACCAAGTTCGAACGATGGATGCGCTCGAAGCTTTCGGCAATCACGGTACGCACGCCCAACAAGAACGTCCCCTTGGCTGCCCAGTCACGTGACGAGCCAGTGCCGTATTCTTTGCCGGCAAGGATCACCAATGGGGTCTGTTCGTGTTCGTACTTCATTGCCGCATCATAGATGGACAACTGTTCACCCGTTGGGATGTGCACCGTGTATCCGCCTTCGACCCCGGGGACCATGGCGTTCTTGAGGCGGATGTTGGCAAATGTGCCACGCATCATCACCTCGTGATTCCCACGGCGGGCGCCGTACGAGTTAAAGTCTGCGGGCGACACATCGTGTTCTTCGAGATAGATACCTGCCGGGGATGTTTTGGGGATATCACCTGCGGGCGAAATATGGTCGGTCGTCACACTATCGCCCAATACCGCCAATGCACGTGCCCCCCGTATCGACGTCATCTTGGGGACTTCCTTGGTCATCCCTTTGAAGTACGGTGGGTTTTGGACATACGTCGATTGGTTGTTCCAGGTATACAAATCACCTTGCGGAACCGGAAGTTGGTTCCACGTTTTGTTGCTCGTAAAGACGTTGCCGTATTGCGCACGGAACAAATCGGCATTCAACGCACGATGCAATGCATCGTTGATTTCGGCTTCGGTCGGCCAGATATCTGCCAAAAAGACCGGTTTGCCGTCCGTACCCACACCCAATGGCTCGTGGTTCATGTCGATATCGACCGTACCAGCAATTGCAAACGCCACCACCAACGGCGGCGACATCAAGTAATTTGCCTTGACGATGGGGTGGATGCGCCCTTCGAAATTGCGATTGCCGCTCAGCACCGCAGAGACAACCAGGTCGCCCTGCTTGGTGGCTGCAGTCACAGCTGCATCAACCGGACCCGAGTTGCCGATACACGTCGTACAGCCGTAGCCGATGACATTGAATCCCAACTGGTCAAGATACTGCTGGACATCTGCCTTCTTGAGATATTCGGTCACCACACGTGACCCTGGGGCCAACGATGTTTTGACGTATGGTGCACTCTTGAGGCCACGTGCAACCGCCTTCTGCGCCAACAACCCTGCGGCCATCATGACCGATGGGTTGGAGGTATTGGTGCACGAGGTAATCGCCGCAATGACCGCTGACCCATGCGCCATGGTGGTCTTGGTCCCATTCACGGTCAACGGGACCCGTGAGCTCGCGTATGTATCTGTGTGCGACCCAGCATTCACGGTAGCTGCGACGCCAGACTTGTTGAACACTTTGCCCATTGCATCGTTGAACGATGCCTTGAGGCTTTTGAGGGCGACCCGATCTTGGGGACGACGTGGTCCGGCCACACTCGGCTCGATGGACGACAAATCCAGCTCGAGCATCGAGTTAAACGTCGGCACGGGCATCCCGTCGACGCGGTACATGCCCTGCGCCTTGGCATACGCCTCGACCAAGAGGACAACCGCTTCGTCACGACCGGTGCCGCGCAAATATTTGAGCGTTTCATCATCGATGGGGAAGAATCCACAGGTTGCGCCGTATTCTGGCGCCATATTTGCAATGGTAGCGCGGTCTGCGAGGCTCAACGCACTCAGACCATCGCCACAGAATTCAACAAACTTGTCGACCACCCCATGCTTACGCAACAGCTCGGTGACCCGCAAAACGAGGTCCGTTGCCGTTGCTCCGGGTGACAATCTGCCGGTGAGGCGCATGCCCACGACTTCGGGTGTCAACATGGCCAGCGGTTGACCCAACAAGACTGCTTCGGCCTCGATACCACCGACACCCCAGCCGAGAACACCCAAGCCGTTGATCATCGTGGTGTGGCTATCGGTACCGACAAGACTGTCGGGCATGGCGACGTCCTCGCCATCGATGTTCTTGACCAAAACGCCTTTGGCCAAGAATTCGAGATTCACTTGGTGGCAAATACCGGTCTCGGGCGGTACAACGCTGAAGTTGCTGAAGCTCTGTTGCCCCCAACGCAAAAACTCATAGCGCTCACGATTGCGTGAAAACTCGAGGTCGGCATTCAGTTGCACGGCCATCCCGCTCCCGAATGCATCGACCTGCACCGAATGGTCGATGACCAGATCGGCCTGTGCCAACGGATTGATGCGGGCCGGGTCGCCACCGAGCTGCTTCATGGCGTCGCGCATTGCTGCCAAGTCGACGACTGCTGGCACGCCGGTGAAGTCCTGCATCAAGACGCGCGCCGGCTTAAATGCCACTTCACGCGTCCCGGCACTGCCGGGCGTCCACTTTGCCATTGCTTCGACGTCATCTGCAGTCGTGAATCCGTCACCAATATTGCGCAACAATGCCTCGAGAACGACTTTAATCGAAAACGGCAATGTCGCTAAGTTGACGCCTTTGAGCTTGTTCAGCGCATCAAGGCGATACATCACATAAGAATTCGAACCGACTTTGAGCGGCGCACGGGCACCAAACACATCATGTAATGCATCACTCATGCAGATTGACCCTTTCACACAGCACACCGCCCGGTACTTGTGGCGTGTACAACAGCCCCTATTATAATGCCAATCTGAAATATTCCTAAAACGACACCTGCACCGGGCTCAGGTCAAACCCGGCTACCTCGGCGCGGATGACATCGCCTGCCTCAATCGTTGGTGGCGGGGTCAACGTGCCCGAGCTGATGATTTCGCCTGCTGCCAATGGTGCAAACTGTGGCTGATTTGCGCAAATCACACCCAACGCTGCTAGCGCCTTGGCGGGGTTCCCCAAGACGATCTTGCCCGACCCTTCGCCAGCCAGCACCGTGTTTTTGTAGATGCGCGCAGTGACTGCACCGAGTGCTGCCACAATCGCAACCAAATCGTCATCTGCCGTCAGGATTCGCTTCGGTCCGACATACAATGCCCGATGCAATCCAAATCCCGACACGGCGTCGACGCCCTTGAACTTCCAATCCGGGTATGGGCACGAGACGACTTCGAACCCGAGTGCAATCCAGGCTACCGCACCGAGTGCATCGACCGGGTCCCCGGTACCGGGGACCGTCGCTTTGAGCCCAAACATAATCTCGGGTTCAATCTTGGGTTGCATTGCGCCGCCCAGGTCGTGGGTGGTGTGACCAGCGGTCGTGTCGAACACGGTTTTGTCGTATACATAGCCCCAGACCGGGGTATTGAGCAACATGCTTGCCCAGGCGGTGGGATTGGTGAAGCCGATTTTGCGCCCGACGGGGGTCATCCCG
>QWQY01000024.1 GCA_003670675.1 Chloroflexota bacterium | reverse complement strand
TCCCGAGTTCACCATTGACCGCATCCACCCCATGCGCAACAACGCCGCAGAACGCGCCCGCAACCCGTTCCGCGACATGCGTAAATATGCCGACTACATGCGCAAGCAAGTGTTTGAACTATGCACGCAATACGGCAAAATCGATTTGTTCTGGTTCGATTTCTCGTATCCCGGTGAAGACGGCAAAGGCCACCAAGATTGGGAGTCCGAAGAACTCTACGCGATTGTCCAAGAACTCCAGCCCCATGCACTCGTAGACAATCGACTCGATCTTCCCGATGTGGGCGACTTTGTGACGCCCGAACAGTTCCAACCCGCTGGTGGTTTGCGTGATGCACAGGGCAAACCCGTCGTATGGGAAGCCTGTCAGACCTTCAGTGGATCGTGGGGCTATTACCGCGACGAACATGACTGGAAGTCGGTCGACCTGCTCGTGCGGATGCTGGTCGACGGGGTCAGCAAAGGCGGTAATCTTTTGCTGAATGTCGGTCCTACCGCACGTGGATTGTTCGACCAACGCGCCACCGACCGTCTCAAAGGCATGGGTGATTGGATGGCATTGCACAACCGCTCGATCTACGGGTGTGGTGCTGCGCCGGACGGGTTTATGCAACCAACAGATTGTCGCTACACCTACGATGCACGCACCAATCGACTCTATCTACATATTTTTGCGTGGCCGTTCCGTGACATCTACTGCCCCGGATTAGGTGATCGTGTGGCGTATGCCCAGTTCCTCCACGACGGCAGCGAAGTCCACTTCGGTGCCGTCGGCGAGGCCAGCTGGTCTGGGATGGCAGGCTACACCGATCAGACACCATTGGCGTTCCAAGTACCCATTCTCAAGCCCGATGTCGTCGTACCGGTCATCGAGATATTCCTGAAATAACCGACACCAGGAGGAGATGCCATGACGACAGCACCAGATGCAACGATATTGCCCGGAGCCTACATCGAAGCAGGAGTGACCCTCGGCCACCGCATCACCGTCGGTGCAAACTCGGTCGTTTTGGCCGGCGAACAGACATCGACGCGGATCGAAGACGATGTCTGGATCGGTGCAAATTGCACGATATATGGCGATGTCGTTATCGGTGCACGTGCACGCATCGATCATGGCTCGGTCGTTACTACATCCGTGCCACCGAAGGCAGTCGTGATGGGCAACCCTGCCAAAATTGTCGGGTATGTGGATACACCAATATATGATCACGGCATTGCTCAGACTCGGGTCAGCAACACCACGAGCATCGCGAGTGCGGTCAAAGGGGTCGCACTGTATACCCTCAAGTATGTTCCGGATATGCGCGGTGCGCTGTCGGTAGGGGAGTTTCATCGGGACATCCCATTCGCCCCCAAACGGTATTTTTTGGTGCTTGGTGTCCCCACCGCCGAAACGCGCGGTGAACATGCACACATCGCCTGCCATCAGTTCCTGATTGCCGTCACAGGGAGTGTCGCGGTCGTCGCCGATGATGGCACCAACCGGCAAGAATTCATTCTCGATCGCCCCCATGCAGGACTGTACCTGCCACCACTCACGTGGGGCATTCAATACCGATATTCGTCCGACGCGGTCTTGCTTGTGTTCGCATCGGACTACTACGAACCCGATGATTACATCCGTGATTACAAACAATTCGTCGACTATGTGCGTGCACACCGCTGACGCACCGCATTGCGTGTTCAGCGCGCGGCATTCACGATGTAGCCGGGCCGACACAAAACCTCCCGCGGACGATCATCCGCGGGAGGTTGTTGATTCATCACATCGCAGCGGAACAACTAGCTCCGGTAGCCGTGTGGGTGCGTGCGATGCCACTCCCATGCACTGCCGATGATGTCATCGATGGTGGGGTAGCGTGGTACCCAACCGAGTTCGGCACGGATTTTGGCGGCTGAGGCAATCAAGATTGCCGGGTCGCCTGGCCGACGATCGCCGATGGTACAGGGGATTGCATGGCCGGTTATCCGGCGGGCAGCCTGCACGACCTCGAGATTGGTGAACCCGTCACCATTGCCCAAATTATATTTTCGGCTCCCCAATCGTGCAATGCCATCGAGCGCGAGAATATGCGCGGTAGCCAAGTCGACTATGTGCACATAGTCACGCACACATGTGCCGTCGCGCGTTGGATAATCACCGCCAAACAGCGTAATCTGATCGCGCTGGCCAAGGGCGACTTGGAGCACCACGGGGATGAGATGCAGTTCCGGCGTATGATCTTCGCCGCGGTTCGGAGTGCCCCCTGCCGCATTGAAGTAGCGTAGACACGCATACTTGATGCCATAAATGCGCTCGTACCAATGGAGCGTGCGCTCGAGGATGTGCTTCGATTCGCCGTAGGGTGACCCGGGTACGACTTTGTTTTCGGGTTCTATCGGCATCGTCTCGGGTTCTTCGAACAAGTTTGCCGTCGAAGAGACAATGAACCGCTCTACGCCCGCGTGTACCGCAGCATCGATCAGATTGACACCGGCGACGGTATTGTCACGCAAGTATTTGGCGGGGTTTTGCATGCTCTCGCCGACCAGTGTGTACGAGGCAAAGTGCATGACCGCATCGATGCCCGTATGATCGACAAAAAGCTGCCTGATCGCTGGTTCGTCCCGCAAATCGACATTGACGAACGCTGCATCGGGGTGTACGGCTGCACGGTGGCCCTGATACAGATTATCGGCGACGACAACCTCATGCCCTGCGGCGATGAGCTCAAAGGTCGCCACGCTGCCGATGTAGCCGGCTCCACCCGTTACGAGAATTTTCATCTGTTTATCCTTGTTCGGCTATTGCCGCGATATCACGCCAAAAGTCCGGGTACGACACATCCACCGCTTCACTCCCGGCAATGTGCATCTCGCCCCGGGCTACGAGCGCAGCCACCGCCCACGCCATCGCGAGACGATGATCACCATGGCTATCAACCTGTGTAGCGTCGAGGTGTCCACGTCCCTCGATAATCATCCCTTCCGCAGTTGCCTCGGCCCGCACACCCATCGCCTGCAATGCTTCAACGACCGTCTGTATGCGGTCTGTCTCTTTGGCCTTGAGCTCAGCAGCATCCGCAATGACGGTTTGCCCTGTAGCCATCGCCGCTGCGACGGCAAGGACTGGTATTTCGTCGATCAAGGCGGGGATAATTGACCCATGGATGGTCGTGCCCGTTAGTGACGACGAAGCGACAGTGACATCGGCGACCGGTTCACTCCCTTCGGTGCGCATATTGCTGACGGTCACACGTGCACCCATGGCACGCAACACCTCGAGTGCACCGATGCGGGTCGGGTTCATTCCAACTCCCATGGTCGTGAGTTCTGCATTGGGATGAATCGCAGCAGCGACCCACCAAAATGCGGCCGAAGAAGGATCACCGGGGACCCGGAGTGACAGTGCATAGGGAAAGACCGGGTGGACGGGTGGAGTAAGTGTGACGACATTCTCACGCGTCTGGATATCAATGCCCATTCCGGCAAGCATCCGTTCGGTGTGATCTCGCCCATCGATACGCCCACTCACCGTCATGATGCCGTCACCCGACAAGGCCGCCAAGAGCACGGCACTTTTGACTTGAGCAGATGCTATGGGGAGTTCATAATGGCCGCCGTGCATCCGTGCGCCACGGACAGTAATCGGCGCCAGAGTACCCTGCTGGCGCCCATCGAGCGTCGCGCCGAGCCCGCGCAACGGATCAACAATACGCCGTTGCGGTCGCGATCGCAGCGATGCATCGCCGGTGAGTACTGCATACATCCCGTCGATGCCCGCAAGCAAACCGGTCATCAGTCGGAGCGTCGTGCCTGAGTTCCCACAATCGAGCACATCGCTCGGCTCACGCAATCCACGCAAACCGACTCCATGCACAACCACGCGATCGGCGTGTTGTTCGATCTGCACGCCCATAGCGCGGAAGCACGCAATCGTCGATAAACAATCTGCCCCGGGCAAAAAGTGGGTGATCTCGGCTTTCCCCTCGGCGATTGCATTGAACATGACGGCACGGTGCGAGATGGATTTGTCACCGGGCACAGAGAGAGCGCCACGGAGCCGCGGCGCTGCACTTATCTGTCTCGTAGCCATTGTGTATCCTTCGTGCACAGCAGCATGGCAGCTAGCTGTCGCTGTTTATGATGAGTTTGTAGCCGAATCCACGCACCGTCACGAGAAATTTGGGTTGGGCAGGGTCCACTTCGATGCGCTGGCGGACACGATAGACCAATGCATCAATCGCATTGAAATCATACACTTCGTAATCCCAAATGTCCTTGGCAATGTCTTCTTTGCTCACCACATTGCCATTGCGTCGATACAGCAAATGCAACAACTGGAACTCTTTGACAGTCAACGGTGGATCGAGCAAAACCCCTTTGATGTGCACCGTTTTGGCACCGTCGTCGATGATGATGTCGCCTTCGGGTGGTTTGCGTACACTGAAGTTGGGCAGTTCACCCTTCTGCGTCGCTTCGGGGTCAACGAATACAATCTCGGTCGCGCCAACCAAAATCACATCTTGGCTGTTGAGACGCATCACATCCGAGATGACTTGGCCATTCACAAATGTCCCGTTGGTGCTTTTGAGGTCGCGGACCAAGTACCCATGTGCGTCGTGTTCGAGTGTTGCATGGCGGCGCGACGCGAGCGGATGCGTAATAACGATGTCGTTTTGTTGATCGCGCCCAATGCTAATGAGCTCACGATGCCACTCAATTTGCACTTCGCTGATGTCGGGATGGCGAATACGCAACATCGGTACGGGATTCGTATGTATCACGTGTGCCTCCAATCATGCAATAAAAGTGCATATCGATGCGGAATGCGTGTGTCATCAAATCGTCATATGTTACAATGACCGTAATTACGCCGATTATACCACATCGTCGTCGAGTTGAGGGGTGCACCGTGTTGAATCTCGTCGGGCGACGTTTTGAACGCTACAAAGTACATGCCGAGATCGGTCGTGGCGGGATGGCACGGGTCTACCGCGCCACCGACACCATACTTGGCAGGTCTGTTGCACTCAAAGTGCTTTCCCCACAACTTGCCAGCGATCCCGAGTTTTCGGCCCGATTTCGCCGCGAAGGCAAAATCGTCGCAGGTCTGCAACACCCACATATCGTGACCCTCTTCGACATCGGCGAATCCGAGGGTATTCAATACCTCGCCATGGAGTTCATCGATGGCCGAAGCATCTATGCCGTCATCCGCGAACGTGGTGCGTTGCCTGGTGAAGTGGTTGCCATCCTGATCCGCGCGGTCGCATTGGCACTCGATTATGCACACGCACAAGGAGCGGTTCACCGCGATATCAAGCCCCAAAACATCCTCATCGACCAGAACGGCCGCATTCTCCTGACCGACTTCGGGATTTCGGTATCGAGTAATGACGAGGCAGGTCGCCTCACCAAAACGGGCCTGTTTATGGGGACACCCGAATACATGTCTCCCGAGCAAGTCTCGGGGGAGGTCGTCGACCAGCGCACTGACCTGTATTCGCTTGCCATCAGCGCATACGAAATGTTCGCTGGGGAAGTTCCGTTTATTGGCAACACCCCCGAGCTCATCGTCGCGCACGCCCAGAAAACGCCGCCCGATTTGCCCGTACAATCCCACGGCTTACCCGCGGGACTCGTTGCGGTGCTCCACAAAGCACTCGCGAAAAATCCCGATGATCGCTTTGCTTCGTGTCTTGCGTTTTCTATGGCCATCGACGCTGCGTTTGCCGAATTACCGGCGAGTACCACCGCTTCTTCGTTGGTTGCCGGCATGGCGCGCTCACGCCACGAATCCCCACGTTCGACGCGCACCATCGAATCTGATGTCGACACCACTCGTGAACTCCATGCATCTGCCGCTCCCTACCCCACCGGAGCAGCTACCGCCCCGCGCAAACGCAACGTGCTCGAAGGACGCAGCAATGCTCCGGCTCGCCCGAATGCTACCGCTGCGGGATTCCCCCTGACGATTGTGGCACCCGTTGCATTTGGCGTCCTGATTGCCGGTTTTCTGCTGGTACGGTCGTTGCTCGCCGGCCCCGATGCACCGGTAGCGCTCACACCAAGTACGACCATAACTCCCACCAGCACGCAGACGACCACCAGTACCCCGCCGGCGTCACTCACACCCGAGCCCGTCATCATTGTCCCCACCCCTGAGTCGGCAACTGCTGTGCAGACCACCAAACCAGTCCGCACCAAGAAGCCAACCAAAATCCCTGCGACAGTCACTGCAGTCCCTATCGTTCCCAGCCCTTCAGCGATTATCGCACCCACCGATGCCCCGACCATAACCCTGTTGCCAAGCAGTACCACTACCACTACTCCGACTGCCACGGTAACTGCAACCGAGACACAGACTGCCACACCAACCAGCAGTCCGAGTCCATCCACAACGGTCACCAAGACGGCAACCCGCACGCCTTCACGGACCAATACACCCACTACCGCTCCGGTGGTCGCAAGCGCCACTCCTGTGCCACCTACCGCTACCGCGATACCACCTACAACGGTGCCCGCTACCGACACGCCGGTGCCACCAACCGATACCGCCGTGCCTGTGCCGACTGCCACCCCATGATCGAGTTGCCGCCACGTCTCGCTGTGCGCTTGCGCGCGGAGCTACATCGTACCCCGAGTAGTCAATGGGTCCCCAATGCACAGGCACTCAGCGAGCGGTACCGCGGCACGCGCGATGGTATGCCGCTTGTCCGCACGGCACTAGATGCCTTGTCGTACGCTGCGTTGTTGATGCCGGCGACCTATGCGCAGCTCGACGGGGCTATCCGTGCTACCCTCGAGCGCATCCCATCATTTGCACCCACCTCGCTGCTTGACCTCGGGAGTGGTCCTGGCACGGCGGTGTGGGCTGCACTCAGCCGATTTCCGTCAATACAACGCGCCACCACCGTCGAACGCGACCTGCACCTCGATGCACTAGCGCAAACCTTACACAGCGCACATGATGTCCCGGTCCTGCAACTCCAACAGGATTTGACCACCCCCCAACGGTGGCCTGCCCACGATTTGGTGGTCATCGGTCATGTGCTCAATGAGCTAACGGTCAATCAACGCGTCGACCTCATTGCCCGCGCGTGGGACGCCACGGCGCACACGCTCATCATCGTCGAGCCGGGCACATCTGCATTCTTCCCCATGTTGACGGCCATACGCCAGACGCTGATTGACCTCGGTGCCCACGTCGTCGCACCCTGCACCCATTGCGGGACCTGCCCACTGGTCAACGGCTGGTGCCACTTCGCCACCAAAATCGCCCGCCCTGACTTTCAGCGCCTCGCCCGTGGCGCTACGCTCCCCTACGAAGAGGCAAAGTATAGCTATATTGCCGTCAGCCGCGTGCCCATGCCATATACGGGCGCCCGTGTGATGCACGACAGCACGACGCACAAAGGCTATATCACGCTCGAGCACTGTTCGTCACGCGGCATTATGACAAGTGACGTCCCCAAACGACAACGCGATGCATACCGCATGGCGCGCGACGCACAATGGGGCAGTTGGCTTGCGGATGCGACCCTTTTTCCATCCGAGTCTTGAGCAATATACGTACCGTTGCACTGCATGGGACCTAATGCTAAGATAGTGCGTCAGCCTATCAGCGAGGATTCTATGAGCAGTACCGCAGTCGGTATCATCGGGTGTGGCAATATCAGCAGCATTTACCTGCAAAATTGTCACCAGCGCTTCCGTGGCATTCACATTGCAGCCGTCGCCGACATCGACGTCGCCCGTGCACAGGCCCGTGCCGCCGAATTCGGCGTCGCCAAGGGCTGCTCGGTCGATGAGTTGCTTGCCGACCCGAACATCAAAATCGTCATCAATTTGACGGTACCCGCCGCGCATGGTGAAGTCGCCCTCAAAGCCATCGCTGCCGGCAAATCGGTCTACAACGAAAAACCATTGGCAGTGACCCGCGCCGAAGCCCAGCAGATGCTCAGCATGGCCGAGGCCAAGGGTGTCCGCGTCGGTGGTGCACCAGATACGTTCCTCGGTGCAGGCCTGCAAACGAGCCGCAAACTCATCGACGATGGCTGGATCGGCAAGCCCATCGGCGCTACCGCGTTTATGCTTGGTCGCGGCCCCGAAGGTTGGCACCCAAATCCCTATTTCTTTTACCAGCCCGGTGCTGGTCCGATGTTCGACATGGGGCCGTATTATCTGACTGCATTGACCACGTTGCTCGGGCCAGTCAACCGCGTCAGCGGTTCGGCCCAGGTGTCGTTCGCCGAACGCACCATCACCAACAATCTCAACTACGGCGACAAAATCCCCGTCAATACTCCGACGCATGTCGTCGGCGTGCTGGATTTCGCTGCAGGTGCAGTAGCCTCGATCATTACCAGCTTCGATGTCTGGCACAGCACACTGCCGTGGCTCGAAATCTACGGGAGCGAAGGCACCATGCTTGTCCCTGACCCAAATAACTTCAGCGGGAGCATCAAAATCCGTCGCGGCGGAGATAGTGAATGGCGCGAAATGCCGCTGAGCCATTCGTTTGCCGAAAACAGCCGTGGACTCGGTGTCCTCGACATGGCCGTCGCCATCCAAGAGAACCGCCCGCACCGCGCCTCGGGCCAACTCGCCTACCATGTCCTCGACATCATGCACGCGATCCACGATGCCTCGCGTGAAGGGCGCCATATGCAACTCACCAGCGGTATCGAACGCCCCGCTCCGTTGCCCATGGGGATGGACAACAAGGGCTTCTAATCTGGCTTAAATGGAGGCTGCGATGTTGCAGTACATCCACCACCTCACCATCAATGTGAGTGACCTCCCGCGTGCGATTGCACGTTACCGCGCATACGGACTGGTGTGTCAACGACACACCAGTCACGACGCATGGCTGATTGCACCCAACGGCGCCATCCACCTCCAGGTCCCGCTCCAACCGACCGCGTACCCGCGCACCATTTTTGATCCGGGCATGAGCCACTGCTGCATCCAAACACCCGATATCGAAGAGCTCCTCACACACGTCCAACGCACCGACGCGGTGCCGCGTTCGCAACCGGTAGACCTCGGTACCGGCCATCGGTATGTCTATCTCGATGATGCAGAAGGCGTTGTCACCGAGTGTGAAGGGGTGCCATATGCCCCGCCGGCAACCGCACCGTGGCTCGCCCATGTCGCGCTGGCGAGTTTCGACATAGAGCGCCTATCTGCATTTTATGCAGATGTCACTGGCGGGACCGTCCGCACCAGCCCACTGCTTGCACACAACCAAGGCATCGACACGATTGCGCAGGTACCGGGGATCCGCGCCCATGCAGCATGGGTGCGCGGCGCCAACATGACAATCGAATGTTGGCAATTCAGCGCACCGCAGCCACAGCAGCTCCCCGCCCGCCAATCAACCGATCTCGGCTACACCGGGCTGACGTTTTGTACGCCCGACCAAGATGCCGCGGTGGCACATCTGATTGCGTGTGGCGCTCGCACAGACGATGCGACGACATGGTACGACCCCGACGGCAACCGATTCGATCTCATAACCGAAAACTCCCCGCTCGTTGCGTCCCTCGGACCACCAGCGGAGCAGCATATTGTGCAGCGTATCGAAGCGCTCTTGCACCGCTGAGAGGACACCCATGCAGAACCCAGTCGTCTTGGTCACCGGAGCAGCCGCGGGGATAGGCGCCGCCTGTATCACCGCATTCAATGCCGCAGGCTGGAGCTGCGTCGGCGTCGACCGCACGTATCCATCGACTTCTGCTCGTGAGGTGTCACCGACTCTGCTGTGTTGTGGTGGTGATGTGTCGCTCGCACCCGATTGGCAGCGCTGGCTCGACGACACCTACCAGCAGTTCGGTCGCCTCGATGCAGTCATCAACAACGCAGGGATAGCGGGCCCGATATGCGACTTCCTCGAATATCCCGATGACGCGTTCGATGCGGTCATGGCGGTCAATGCACGCGGGGTCTTTTTGGGCACCAAATATAGTGCTGCCCGCATGATTGCCGCTGGCACAACCGGGGCAATCGTCAACATCGCATCCAATGCAGGCCTCGCAGGAAGTCCACGCATCGTCGGCTATTCAGCCAGCAAACATGCAGTCATCGGCATCACCAAATCGGCCGCCAAAGCCTTTGCAACCCGGAACGTCCGCGTCAACGCGATTTGTCCGGCACCGACCGACACAGCGATGGTACGCAACCTCGAGCAGTATTCATCGGCCGAACAAGTGCGCAGTGCGTTGACTGCAGGCACACCCATGGGCCGGTATGGTGAACCCGCCGAAATAGCAGCAGCTGCGCTCTTTTTGAGTAGCGCAGCTGCAAGCTTCATCACCGGTGCAATTGTCCCCGTCGACGGGGGGTCTGTGGCTTAGGGTGTGGGAACGCCTGCAATGCCCAGCGTCGTCGCCCGCGCGGTCAAGGCTGCAATAACGTCTGTAATCAGATCATCGACCTCGACACCGAGTCCGGCTGCGCCGTGGGCAATATCGTCACGGTTCACCGCCCGGGCGAACGCTTTGTCCTTCATCTTTTTCTTGACCGCTGCGACATCGACATCGGCAATGTTCTTGCTGGGGCGCACGAGCGCCACCGCAACCACAAAACTCGATAGTTCATCGACCGCATAGAGCGTTTTTTCGAGCATCGAATCGCGCGACACGCCTGAGTAGTCTGCATGCGACAAAATCGCGCGACAGATGTCTTCGCTCCAGCCGTTCTCGCGCAGGAAGCGCACTCCCACAAAGGGGTGTGCGTTTTCGGCATCTTCGAGGGTTGGATGCCGTTCATAATCCATGTCGTGCAACCACCCGGTCGCTTCCCAGAGATCAACGTCCTGATTAGTTTTGGCAGCCACATATGCCATCGAAGCGGCGACCGCTCCACAGTGCTTGCGGAGCACCTCAGAGCTGACCCACTCATAGACAATCGCTTGTGCCTGTGTGGTCAATGTCATTGTGGTTCCTTTCGTGTGGGGCTACTTGGCAGCACTACGGGCATGGAGCGCGTGGTACAACACGACCGATCCCGCGACAGCGACGTTGAGGGATTGGATTTGGCCATGCATCGGCAGTTTGACCATGAAGTCGCACCTTTCGCGGGTCAACCGCGCCATCCCAGAACCTTCGGAACCCAAGACGACTGCGAGCGGCATATTGAGATCGGCCTGATCGTAGTACTGGGCCTTTTCGTCGTCTTCGACGCCAACAACCCACACGCCGTGCTTCTGGAGCTTTTCGATGCTCTGCGCCAGATTGGTCACCACGGCAATGTGCAAATGCTCGACCGCACCGGACGATGCATTGACCACAGAAGGGGTTATCTCGGCAGCACGACGACCGGGGATGATGACACCATGGATCCCCACAATTTCGGCAGTACGCAACAGCGTGCCGAGGTTTTGTGGGTCTTGGAGGTGATCAAGGAGCAGAATGAACGGCATTTCATTGCGTGCTTTGGCAAGCGACAACATATCGTCGAGGTCGCTGTAGGGATATTCGCTACATTCGAGGATGACCCCTTGATGGTTGAGGCCATGGAGACGAGACTCGAGCAACCGTTTGTCGACCATTTCGACGGGTATGTTTTGTTCTTTGGCGTGGGCAACTGCGTCAGCCAAGGTACCGGTTATCTGCGCACCATTGGCAACCAACAGGCGCTGTGGTACACGTCGTTGCGCACGCAAGGCTTCACGGACAGCATTGCGACCATAAATAAGTTCTGTCATGTTATAAGCCTAGTGCACTCTTGATGCGGTCTAAGATTCCCTCGTCATCCGGGGCGGCCCCGTCTTGTTGACCTGCGTTCCCCGCATTGGTGCTGGTCGAGGGTTCGAACGTATGAGACAACGCCGTAAACAGCACACGCTGTTCTTCGGACAGCTTCTCGGGGATAACTACCTTGGCAACCACAATCTGATCTCCACGGCCATTTGCCCTGAGCATCGGAACGCCTTTGCCACGCAGTCGGAACGATGTCCCGGATTGCATGCCTGCATTGATTTTGAGTGGTTCGCTGCCATCCAGGGTTGGGATTGTCAGCGTCGCACCCAGGGCTGCCTGTGCCACATTGACCGACATTTCGTAGATGATGTCGTTCTCTTGTCGGCGAAAATACGCATGCGGCTGGATTTCGAATACCACATACAGATTGCCAAATGGCCCCCCACGCGGGCCTACTTCGCCTTCGCCGGTCATGCGGAGCTGTGATTGGCTGTCTATACCGGCGGGGATCTTGAGATTGAGCGTGTGCAATGTACGTACCCGGCCATCACCACGACATTCACGACATGGGATGGCAATTACGACACCCTCGCCGCGACAGGTATCGCAGGCCATCACCGTGACCATGTTGAAGATCGGTGAGCGTTGCCGTACCTCGCCCGTGCCATTGCACCGCGTACACCTGGACGGTTCGGTTCCCTCTTGGGCACCGTTGCCGCGGCATGACCCGCAGGTTTCTTGGCGTCGGTATTCGATGGTCTTTTCGACCCCAAATACCGCCTCTTCGAAGCTGAGCTTGAGGACATACTTGAGGTCTGCGCCGGATTTCGGTCCGCGCTGACCGCGTCCACCGCCCGCTCCGCCAAAGAATGATTCGAAAATGGCAGAAAACGGATCTTCGCCGCCAAACGGATCACCGCCACCACCACCCATTTGGGGACCGTTGTGCCCAAACCGGTCGTAGATGGCGCGCTTTTCGGGATCAGACAGGACCGAGTTGGCTTCGTTGATGTCTTTGAAGGTCGACTCCGCGTCTGCTTCTTTGTTCACATCAGGATGATATTTGCGTGCAAGTGCGCGGTATGCTTTGCGTATATCATCTGGGCTTGCATCGCGGGCAATCCCTAGGACCTCGTAGTAGTCGCGTTTATTGCTCATCTCGTCTTCCTACCAGACATGTGTGTCGATCCGACCAGGAGTCAGCGCGATCGAATGCGATCAAGCAAGCTACTGAGTAATTGTGAAGGGGCAAGCGCGTTCGCAGGGTCTATCTGATTGAGTTCATCAGTGATACTTTGGGCGTCGGCACGATGTTTGTTCTGTACATCATGGAGCACAATGGTGATATCGGCTATTGCATTGCTGATGACCTGTGGATCGGTGCTCTCCCAGGCGACGTTGACCGCAGAGATGGCTTCTGCCAGGATGTCTTTGCGTGCATCAGACAACGAGTCGTCCTCGTCTATCAGTTGCTGGGCGGTGTAGACCAGTGTTTCGACGCGGTTTTGGAGCGCAACGAGATCACGCTTGCGTCGATCGTCTTCGGCAAACAAGGCGGCTTCGACCACGCGTGCATCGATTTCAGCCTGGGTAAGACCAGACGAAGCAGTAATCGTGATGTGTTGTTCGCGGTCTGTGTTGACATCACGCGCACGGACATTCAAGATCCCGTCTGCATCAATGTCAAACGTGACTTCAATCTTTGGGCTCCCGCGTTTGGCCGCAGGGATACCATCCAAGATGAAGTTGCCGAGGAGTTTGTTGTTGATTGCCTCGACCCGTTCCCCCTGCAAGACGTGGACTTCGACTGCAGGCTGATTGTCCTGTGCAGTCGAGAACACTTGGCTCTTGAGCGTCGGGACCGTCGTATTGCGCGGGATCAACGTGGTCATGACACCGCCGGACGTCTCGATGCCCAGTGTGAGCGGCGTGACGTCGAGCAACAAAACATCCTGGACTTCACCCGACAACACGCCTGCTTGGATGGCAGCCCCGATGGCCACCACTTCGTCTGGGTTGATTCCTTTGTGTGGGTCTTTTTTGAAGAACTTTTTGACGGCCGTTTGGATGGCCGGCATCCGCGTCTGACCGCCCACAAGAACGACTTCTTCGATATCGGATGGCTTGAGTTGTGCATCAGCCAGCGCTTTGCGCACAGGCTCCAACGACCGCTCGACCAAATCCTTGGTCAGCGACTCGAGCTTCGCACGGGTGAGTTCGACCGTGAGATGGCGCGGGCCGGCTGCATCGGCTGCGATGAATGGCAGATTGATTTCGCTCTTCATCACCGAGGACAGCTCCATTTTGGCTTTCTCGGCTGCTTCACGCATACGCTGCAACGCGGTCCGATCGCCACGTACATCGATGCCGGTGTCTTTTTTAAAGATGTCGATGAGGTGATTGACAATCCGTTCGTCGAAGTCATCACCGCCGAGGTGGGTGTCGCCGTTGGTGGCCAGTACCTCAAACATGTTGTCGTTGAGCTCGAGGACGGAGACGTCGAATGTGCCACCACCCATGTCGTAGACCACAATGGTCTGGTTGGTGATGTTGTTGTCGAGCCCATAGGCCAATGCCGAAGCCGTCGGTTCGTTGATGATGCGCAACACCTCGAGCCCGGCGATGCGACCGGCATCTTTGGTCGCTTGGCGCTGTGCATCGTTGAAATACGCAGGGACCGTAATTACTGCCTGACGGACGGGCTCGCCGAGGAACGCTTCTGCATCGAGTTTGAGTTTCTGCAGTACCATGGCAGAAATTTCGGGAACGGCATAGTTGCGTCCCGTCAAAGTGATGTTGACATCACCGTTTTCTGCGCTCACCAGATGGTACGGCACCATATTCGTATCGGATTGCACATCTGCATCCGCGTATTTTCTCCCGAGGAAGCGCTTCGCCGAGAACACCGTCTGTTCGGGATTGACGACCGCTTGGCGCTTGGCAACCTGACCAACCAAGCGTTCACCTGATTTGCTGAATGCCACGACTGACGGTGTCAGACGCAAACCTTCTGCGTTGGGGATGATGGTGGGTTCGCCGCCTTCCATGACCGCCATGACCGAATTGGTGGTGCCCAGATCGATTCCTATGACTTTCGACATGCATTCCTCGTCATACGTCTACAAAACGCCCAAATGCACCGGTGTGCACCTGCCCCTGTCAAATTACGTGGTTTTTTGGCCGACCTTGACCATGGCGGGGCGCAGAATTTTGTCGCGCAACAAATAGCCACGCTGCAACTCGGCGACCACGTGGCCGTCTTTGTCTGCATCGCAGGGCTCGTAGGCAATGGCCTCGTGGACGTTGGGATCAAACAGCTGCCCAACGGCGGCGACTGCGGTGACCCCTTCGCTGTCGAGCAGATTCTGGAACTTCTGGGGGATGAGGCGGAACCCCTTGTACCACAAGGTCCCCTCCACATCGGGGGTAACACTGGCAACCGCACGTTCGATGTCATCGACCACCGGCAGGAGCTTGAGCAACAATGAC
>QWQY01000023.1 GCA_003670675.1 Chloroflexota bacterium | reverse complement strand
GAACCATCCGGGAGCAAATCGCTCGTAATGTGGCCGAGCATCAGGTAGTCTGGGTTCATTGTGCACCTAAAAAAGCAACGCGGTCAGTCGCTTGTGCTCCTGACCGCGCCGTGCCGTATCGGGGGTCGTGTTAGCTATCTGCTTTGGCGGGGAAGATGACGATCTTGCGGGTTTCGCCTTCGCCCTCGGACTCGGTGTAGACCGTCGGGTCGTCACGCAATGCGAGGTGGATGTAGCGTCGATCTGCACCGGACATTGGCTCGAAGTAGTGTGGCGTTTTGCTCTGGCGCACGCGTTCTGCCATCCGCCGGGCCATGCTTTCGAGCATTTCTTGGCGTCGTTGCCGGTAGTTGCCCACATCGACGACAATTTGCGGCCATTTGCGGCTGGTACGCCCGGCGAGCAAGTTGACCATGAACTGAATCGAGCGCAGGGTGTCGCCGCGGCGCCCAATCAACAAGCCCATGGCTTCTTCGTCGGCACCTTCGACATGCAGGGTGATGGTCTCTTCGACGCCACCGTCTTGGGCGGGTGCGGTGGTTTTGACGGCCGATACGAACCCTTCGATGCCCATGTGTTCGAGCATTTGTTCGAGCACATGTCGGGCATGTTTGGCTAAATCTTCGTGGCTGGCCGGTTCGCTTGGTTCGTCATCGACCACACTGACACGCACGAGGGCTTCTTCTTCGTCGTTGCCGCTGATCAAGATCTCGATGGCGACTTCGTCGCGATCGCGACCCAGCTGGGCAAGCGCGAGGTCGACGGCATCGGCGACGGTTCGTGCGCTTATTTCGATCGAGGGCTTCTGCTTTGACATGTGCATCTCCTCGGTACAAGACGAAGGGACTACTTGGTTGCGGTCGGCTTGTGGTCAGGGTCGTTGAGCGGCTTGAGCACGTCCCAGAACTCTGCGGTCGTCTTGGACTGCGCCTGGCTCGCTTCGACTTCGTGCTGACTCACGCCAACCACCACCGGTGGTGGGAAGAAGCCTGCATCGGTCGGCAAGAACTTCAAATAGTTGGCAAGGGATCCCCAACCGCCGATGACATACTGTTGGATCATCGACAGAATGCTGCCGACCACCCAGTATAATACCGCACCGGAAGGGAACGTGAACCCGATGTAGCCGAACAACAATGGCATGAACAGCAAAGTCTGCGTCATCGCCTTTTGCTGTGGGTCTTGGACCCGTGGGGTCGACATCAGCTGCACAATCAATTGGAATATGACCGACAACACCGGCAAGATGTAGTATGGGTCGGTTTTGCCGAGGTCAATCAACCACAAAAACCCACCAGAGAGTGGAGGCTGGTTCAATGTTGTTGCAGCAATCGCCGTCCCCATATTGCCGGCATTCTGCAACACGGTCAACATGCTGGCAGCAGCATACTCGGCCGGCGCGACACTGGTGAGGTGGAAGACAGCTTGGTAAATACCCAAGAATAGCGGCAATTGGAAGATCATTGGCAGACAACCCGTCACTGGGTTGGCGTTGTTCTCTTTGTAGAGTGCCATCGTCTCTTGTTGCAGGCGCTGCGGGTCTTTGCCGTGTTTGCGTTGGAGCTCTTGCAGAGCAGGCTGGAGGGCTTGAATCTTGCGGCTCGACTGGAGCTGGCGCACCGTCAACGGGAGCAAGACTAACCGGGCAATAATGGTAAAGATGATGACTGCCACACCACCATTACCGGTCCAGTTATAGAACGTCATTAACATTGCTTCGAGGAACGATACAAGCGAGGTCCATAAAGCCATGGGAATCACCTTTTAGTGCGTGGGCGCGACCTCGGTGGGGGTATATGCACCAGCACGCCGCAGAAGAGTAGCAACGAGATCGAGGAGTTTGGGGAAAGGGGTCAACAAAAGGGAACGTGAGCGTGCAATAAAGACAATGTCCACATTCCCACGGATGTATTGATACTGGAGGCGAATCGCCTCGCGGACCCGTCGCTTAATACGATTACGAATAACCGCTCCACCGTGACGGCGAGCGACCACTATGCCGCATCGTGCGGTACGTTGACGAGCGGGCGCAACGGTGATAGACAGTCTTGCATCGTCATGGTGACTCCCATGCGTGCGCACTCGTTGGAAGTGCGCTGGTCGACGCAAGCGATACTGCCGTTTCATCGTTCAGCCCGCTCTCTCTACGATACTTAGCGGCTGGTCCGCTGTACTGCTCGCCGCTCGTCACTCACCGTCAAACGCCAGCGACCGGACAACCGGCGGCGCTTCAATACGGCACGACCGTCTTTGGTTTTCATCCGCTCCAAAAAGCCGTGCTTGCGGCGGCGTGGAATACGCTTTGGTTGCCATGTACGTTTGGGCATTATCCAACCCCTTCAATAGCCATAATTGGCCACATGATGTTACGTTGTGTTGGTCGCAACACGGTCAATACAATATGTCATTATACCGGTGCGGGTGCGCGTGTGTCAAATAGACGAGCCGTGGCTGCCTGCTTGTCATCGTCGCGCAATCCCCGCCTGCACCCGCGGTGCAGGCGGGGCACGGAACGGTATTATTCGACGTTGAGTGTGCGCTTGATGACATCGCTGGGCAGCGCAGTGCCGCCACGGGTGCCACCGGTGCGGTTAGACTTCTCGCGCGTCTCGGCGCCGAAGCGGGCAGCCAAGTCGGCCAAGGTTGCATCACCTTCGAAGCCTGCTTCGGCGCTCGAGGCCGAGGTGTAGGTCTCGGGTTTGCGGTTGTCGTCGCGCTTCGGGCGGCGCTCACCGGCAGGACGATCCTCACGTGGCTGACGGGCAGCACGGTCGGGGCGCTCGCTGGCTGGGCGGTCTTCGAGGTAGGCGCTCAGGCTGATGCGGTTGTTGGCCGTATCGACGTTGAGCACACGTACCTGCAGCTCGGTGCCGATTTCGGGCTTTTTGCCGCCGGGGATCTCGCTGCTGTGTACCAGACCGTCGCGACCGACGCCGATGTTGACAAAGACGCCGAACGGTGAATGTCCGCTGACTTTGCCCTGCAAAATCTGGCCCTGGCTGATGGCATCCAACTTGGGGTCGGTGCTGGCACGGCGCAGGCTCAGGCTGATGCGGCCCTGGGCAGGGTCGATTTCGATGATTTTGAAGGTGTACGACTGGCCGATGGTCACGGCGTCTTCGACCTTGGCGACACGGGTGTCGGCCAGCTCAGAGATGTGGACCAAGCCGTCTTTGCCGACGCCGATATCGACGAATGCGCCGATGGCGGTCGTGCTCTTGACGATCCCTTCGATCGAATCACCTGCATGCAGGGCGTTGATGGCATCGTTGTTCACTTCGGGACGGCGGCGGCGCTCGGTGCGCGCAGGGCGCTCCTGGGTACGCATCGTCAAGCTGATGCGGTTCTTCGACTGGTCGACTTCGAGCACCTTGACGGTGACATCTTGGCCGACGGCGACGACGTCTTCGACCTTCTCGACCCGGGCATCAGCCAGTTCAGAGATGTGGACCAAGCCGTCACGGCCGACGCCGATGCTGATAAATGCACCGTACGGAGTGATGGATTTGACCTTACCCTGCAGAATCTGACCAGCGACCAACTCTTGCATGCCCTTTTTGGCGCGCTTTTCGGCGACATCCGTGCTCACTTCGGTCGGTTCGGCGCTGGCCACTGGGGCTTCAGCGTTGACGACTGGCGTCTCGACGTTCTCTGGGGTTGGGTTTTGCGTCTCTTCGGTCATATTAGGTCATCCTCCTAGATTACTGCACTACAATATGGAACCAATACTAGCGGTTCAGTTCCGACCGGACCAAATCGACAAGGCCACCCTCGCGTAAGTCATCCAGCCGGTAGTAGTTTCCTTTTAAGTGGTGTGCCAACTGCTTGGCCAAACCACGTTCGAACACTGGGTGTTCGGTATCTATCACCACCGAGCGAATCTCTTCGCTGGCGATGAAGTCTGCAATCGAGTAACTCTCGGATTGCGGCGGCAAATCGGTCATGGCCACATTGGCTTGACCGTCCGTCAGCAAGACCATCAGCGGGACCACTTCTTCGTCCTGCCGGCGGGCCCGTTTGAGGACCTCGTAGCCCATCATCAAACCACGTGACAGCGGCGTACGACCGCCGGTGGGCATGGTCTGCAACATCTTTTGCGCCAGCTCGACACTACTGGTCAACGGCAACAACAGCGTCGCATAATCACGCTGGAACGACACCAACCCGACTCGATCACGGCGCTGATACGCATCGCGCAACAGCGACAAGACGGCGTTTTTGGTGGCGCGCATGCGCTCATCAGCTGCCATCGACCAACTTGCATCGACGACAAAGCAGACAGCGTTGCGCGTCTTGCGGACGCGGACTTTCTGGCGCAGATCGCTCCGTCTGAGCATCACTGCCCGCACGGGTTTGCCTTCGGCCAGAGCATCGGCGCGGCGCTTCGGTTGCAGATGTGCTGCATAGCGGAGCGTTGCATCGAATGCCAGGTCCGTCACACGGTGGGCCGGGCGGCTACTCACATAACGCCCTTGCTTGCGCGTGGTACGCGTTTTGCTGCGGCGCCCGGGTGATTTGCGTTCTTGGCGGTCGCGTTGTCCATCGAGCCGCTTGGGCTTGAACATCTCGCCTGCTTTGAACGCCTTTTCGCCACCACCCTGTTCGTTGTTTGCATTGGACCCCTGGTCCGTTGCCCCGGCGCTGGCGTTTGCCCCAGCGCCGCCTTCGCTTTCTTCTTGACCCTCGGTAGACTCGCCGTCGTCACTCGTGTTCAGAGGGTCTTTTTTTTTACGCCGTCCGCGTTGGCTTGGGCTGACTCGTCACCTTCGGCTGATTGGACGCGATCGAGGATGTCACCGACCCGCGCTTCGTCGAGTTTGACCTCGGTGAAGGGCTGGCGGCGCATGCGGTGCGGCAGCGCCAACTCGGCAGCGACACGGATGTCTTCGGCTGCCAACGTGGTGCGACCGGCCCAGGCGGCGTGGGTACGGGCCGTCTCGAGGATGGCCAGGTCGGCACGGTGACCGTCGACGCCCAGCTCCATCGACAGGGTAGCAACCGCTGCCATGTCGCGGCGGGTGATTTGTACCAGGGGCAACAAGGCACGGGCACGAACAATGCGTTCGGCCAATTCTTGTTCGGTGGGCAACCATTCTTTTGAGAAGCCGTCTGGGTCGCCATCGTAGCGCATGCGCCGCGAGATGACTTCGACACGGCCTTCGACGTCATGGATACCGCCGATTTCGACGACCAGACCGAAGCGGTCGAGCAACTGCGGACGCAGTTCGCCTTCTTCGGGGTTCATCGTGCCGACAAGGATGAAGCGTGCCGGGTGGGTCACGCTGATGCCCTCGCGCTCGACGGTGTTGATGCCCATTGCTGCGGCATCGAGGAGGATATCGACCAAGTGGTCGTCGAGGAGGTTGATTTCGTCGACGTACAACAACCCGCGGTTGGCCTGGGCCAACAAGCCGGGCTCGTAGCGACGATGCCCCTCGGTCAAAGCGTGTTCGAGGTCGAGTGAACCGACGACGCGGTCTTCGGAGGCAGCCACCGGCAAATCGACCAGACGCGTAGCGCGTTCGGCGACGGGCAAGTCGGGGTTGGTCTCGTAGCGCGCGCGGCACGAAGGACACATCGCAGATGGTTGATCGGGCGGACACCCATAGGGACAGTCGGCAACGACCCGGATATGCGGCAAAATCCGCGCCAGGCCACGTACCGCCGTCGATTTGGCCGTACCTTTCTCACCGCGAATCAACACGCCGCCGATGCGGGCATTGATTGCATTCAAAATTAGCGCCCGTTTCAGTCGGTCTTGACTGACGATGGCACTGAAGGGGTAGACCGGACGTGCAGTGGTCATGGGTATCTCTTTCCAAACCAACCATCGTTGTATGCGAACACACAACGGACGAATGCCCAAGCAGTGTTTGTACGGATGACGCAAGCGCCAGCATGCACAAAAAGACTGCATATACCGTTCATTATCACATCAGAGTGCATGACTGTCAAATCTAGGGCGTTCAGATGCGTTGACAGCACTCTGTGGCACTCATACAATTGACCTATCCCCTGGGGACACACGACGCAACGGAGGCAACGATGACACGGCAGACCCGCGCACTATCCGATGCATGGCACATGCGTCCCGTTCACCGCTTTGCCCAGGGCGCTTACCCGCGCAACGATGCGCCTGGGTGGTTTGCCACCAGCATCCCGTCGCAGTGGCAATCACACCCCGATTTGGCGCGCTACGTCGGCCCAATGGTCTATCGCACGACATTCGCCAGCGCCGAACAGCGCGCAACGCGGTCGTTTTTGCGCCTCAACGGCGTGTTCTACACCTGTCGCCCATGGCTCAACGGCACCGATTTGGGGCTGCATGAGGGCTACTTCACCCCACATACCATCGATGTCAGCCGTCTGCTCACTGCCCAAAACGAGCTCGTCCTCGAGGTGCGTTGCCCCGACGAACACGACAAAGTCGGCAAACGGCTCATCACCGGCGTCTTTTCGCATTGGGATAGTCTGGACAAAACGACCAACCCGGGTGGCGTCTGGTTGCCGGTCGAACTCATCGAAACCGGCCCGGTGCATCTCGCGCAGGTGTTGCTCGCGACGACGCGCGTCGGTACCGACCATGCCGATGTGCGCTACCGTATAGCCACCGATGCACTGGCGGCGACCGATGCGGTCGTGACGTGGCGGATTGCCCCCAAAAACTTCGGCGGCAAAATCCATCAGCTCGAGAGTCGGATCAGTGTTGCTGCCGGCCAGCACGAAGCCAGCGGAATGATCCGCATCCCCGACCCCGAGCTATGGTGGAGCCACGACCTCGGGCATCCGGCGTTGTACGAAATCACGGCGACGATAGCAATCGGCGGCGTAGCGAGCGACAGCGTGACATTTGATTACGGGATTCGCATGTTCGAGTTCCGCAATTGGATCCCGTATCTCAATGGCAAGCGCTTTCTCATGAAGGGCAATAACTACCCACCCACCGACACCCGCCTCGCCACGGTGACGCAGGCCCGTTGTGCCACCGACGTCCAATTGGCGCGCGAATGCCACATGAACGTGTTGCGTGTGCATGCCCATGTGGCGCACCCGGCACTCTATGCCGAGGCCGACGCACAGGGGGTGTTGTTGTGGCAAGACTTCCCGTTGCAGTGGTTGTATGCGCGCAGTGTGCTCGGCCCGGCCCTCAAGCAGGTGCGTGCCATGGTGCGCTTGCTCCATAATCACCCATCGATTGTGGTGTGGTGCATGCACAACGAGGCGATATACGTCGCCGACACCAGTGACGAGCGGCTCCTCAGCAAAATCCGTACCTATGTCTCGGTGTTCGGTTGGAACTGGAACCGCAACGTCCTCGACGTGGCCTTGCAACGCGTGGTCGCCAGCGAAGACGAACAACGGCAGAGCGTCCGTTCGTCGGGCGAATACGCCGTACCATTATTGGCGCGTGGCACCGATACGCACTTCTACTATGGGTGGTACGGGATTTATGGCATGCTGTCAGCGTGGGAGCAGATTATTGCGCCCTTCCCCAAAAACACCCGCTTTGTGACCGAGTTCGGCGCGCAGAGCTTCCCCAATTACGAAAGTGCCGTGCGCTTTATGGATGCCGATGTGCGCCGGCTGGATGTTGCACGTTTGGTCGAGCGGCACAGCTTCCAACCCGACATGCTGGCGACCTGGATGGACTGGCGGCGTGCCCCCGATCTGCACGCGCTCATCAGCATGACGCAGGACTACCAAAGCGACATCAACCGCTTCTATGTCGACCGGTTGCGCCTGCGCAAATATCGTCCGACCGGCGGCATTGTGCCGTTCATGTTCACCGACGCGAACCCGGCGGTGTCGTGGTCGATTGTCGACTACTGGCGCGTGCCCAAGGCATCGTACTACGCGTTGC
Organism: Chloroflexota bacterium; assembly: GCA_003670675.1. GTDB lineage: Bacteria > Chloroflexota > Chloroflexia > Chloroflexales > Roseiflexaceae > UBA965. The sequence goes on along the minus strand of QWQY01000023.1, from coordinate 7,747 downwards.
AACGCGCCTTTCGACCGACGTATGCGTGTACTATCGTACCCGCCACCGCTGCGGCATGCGGCCAGTCGGTCGATGTGCCGCTGTATGTGATGAACGATTTGCGCACGGCGATTGCCGTCACGGTGAAGATGACCGTGCGTGATCCCGATGGGACGACCTTGGCGCAGGTCGAGCATCAGCGCCATGTGCCGGCCGATGCGATGGCGATGCAACTCGATGAACTGCGGCTCACCCCGACGCAGCCCGGCAGGTACCACATCGACATCACCCTGCGTGACGCCAATGGCGTGCTCGAACAGACATACCCACTCGTCGTCGTATGACGACTGCTGGCCTCTCGTATAATGTCCACAGAAAACCCCAGCCAGGAGCGTTGTAATGAACGATATGCTGAAGCGGGCCGAAGCCATCAGTGGCGAGCTGTCACGGCTCCGCCGCGAGATCCACATGCACCCCGAGTTGGCCTTCCAAGAAGTCCGCACGGCAGCCCTCGTGGCCGATACCCTGCGCGAAATCGGCGGCATCGACATCCGCACCCAGGTGGGCATCACCGGCGTGGTGGGTGACCTCGGCACGGGCGATGGCCCGACCATTGCCATCCGCGCCGATATGGATGCACTGCCCATCCACGAAACTACTGGTCTCGGCCATGGATCGCAGGACGCCGGCAAAATGCACGCCTGCGGTCACGACGCCCACACGGCGATTCTGCTCGGTGCCGCGCATTTGCTCAAGGCCGAGTTTGCCAGCGGCAGACTCAAAGGCAACGTGCGCTTCTTGTTCCAACCCGCCGAAGAAATCGGTGGAGACGGCGTCTCGGGCGCACCCAAGATGATTGCCGATGGCGCGATGCAGGGAGTTGACCACGTAATTGCGCTCCACGTCGATTCGGGCTCTCCCGTCGGCACCGTCAAAATGGTCAAAGGGCCGGTGACGTCGGCTGCCGATGCCTTCAAGGCGTGGGTGCGTGGCACCGGTGGCCACGGCGCCTATCCACACCACGGAACGGATCCACTGTGGATGGCGGCGCCCATCATCACCGCAATCCACGGCATCGTGGCGCGGCGCATCAACCCCAAAGAGCCAGCAGTGGTGAGTTTGGGGATTGTCCAAGCGGGCACGGCCTTCAACATCATCCCCAACGAGGTCTACTTCGCTGGTACCTTACGGAGCTTCAAAGAATCGACGCGCGAGACGCTGTTTGCCGAGTTGGACCGGGCGTTCGCGCTGGCCGACGGGTTGGGCGGCAGCTACGAGCTCGAGATTATTCGCGGCTGCCCGGCGGGCATCAACGATGTCGCTGTGGCACAGTGGATGGACGACGTCGCCAGCGACATCGTCGGGAGTACGCAGGTCGACCGCAAGACCGTCGGGATGGCCGGCGAGGATTTTGCCTACATGCAGCAGGTGGTACCGGGCGCCATGCTGATGCTGGGAGCTGCAGTGGGCGACATGCCGCGGCCACACCACACACCGGTTTTTGACATCGACGAACGTGCGATGCCAATAGGGGCAGCGATTTTGGCCGAGACCGTGCGACGCTATCTGGCGCGCTAGTTTTTTGATACAGAAAAAGAGGCAACCCATGTCAATGTTGACCCGCGCCGAGGCCATGAGTGCCGAGCTGTCGCGTCTGCGCCGCGAGATTCATATGCATCCCGAACTGGGCTTCCAAGAAGTGCGCACCGCCGCGCTGGTGGCCGATACCCTCAAAGAAATCGGCGGGATTGGCATCCGCACCCAGGTCGGTGTGACCGGTGTGGTGGGTGATTTGGGCACGGGGGACGGCCCGACGATTGCCATCCGCGCCGATATGGATGCGCTGCCCGTGCTCGAAAACACCGGCCTCGGACATGCCTCGCAGGACGCCGGCAAAATGCACGCCTGCGGCCACGATGCCCACACGGCCATCCTGCTCGGCGCTGCCCACCTGCTCAAAGAAGAATTCGCGACGGGCAAACTCAAAGGCAACGTGCGCTTCCTGTTCCAACCCGCCGAAGAAGTCGGTGGTGACGGTGTTTCGGGTGCACCCAAGATGATCGCCGATGGTGCATTGGACGGTGTCGACCATGTGATTGCACTGCACGTCGCATCCGAAATCCCATTGGGCCAGGTCGGGTTGACCCGCGGCCCGGTCACGGCTGCTGCAGATGGGTTCAAAGGTTGGATCCGCGGCACCGGCGGTCATGGCGCATACCCACACGGTGGCACCGACCCGGTGATGATGATGGCAGCGGTGGTGCAGGCCATCAACGGCATTGTGTCGCGCCGCATTGACCCGATGAAATCAGCAGTCATCAGTGTTGGTATCGTGCAGACGGGCACGGCCTTCAACATTATCCCCAACGAGGTGTACATCGGTGGCACAATCCGCAGCTTCGACCCCGAGGTGCGCGAGCAGTTGTATGTCGAACTCGATCGGGCCTTCTCGGTGGCCAAGGCATTGGGCGGCGACTACACGCTCGAGATTATCCGTGGCTATCCCGCTGGCATCAACGATGCCACGGTGACGCAGTGGATGGACGACGTGGCTAGTGAATACGTGGGTGCAACCAATGTCGATCGGGTCACGGCCGGGATGGGCGGCGAGGACTTTGCCTATATGCAACAGAAAGCCCCCGGCACCATGATGATGCTGGGCGCTGCGCTGGGCGACATGAACCGGCCGCACCACACGCCGGTGTTCGACATCGACGAGCGTTCGTTCCCCATCGGGGCGGCGATTCTGGCCGAAACCGTGCGCCGCTATCTGACCCGCGCGTAGTTTTTTGTAGAACGAAAAGAGCACCACCATGTCGATGCGCGCACGTGCCGAGGCACTCAGTACAGAACTTTCGCGCTTACGCCGAGAAATACATACCCATCCCGAATTAGGCTTCCAAGAGGTTCGTACCGCCGCTCTTGTGTCAGAAACGCTGCGTGAAATTGGCGGCATCTCCGTACGCACCAACGTCGGCATCACGGGTGTCGTCGGCGATTTGGGGACGGGAGACGGCCCGACGATCGGCATACGCGCCGACATGGACGCGCTGCCCATCCACGAGGCGACGGGCTTGGGATTTGGGTCGGTCGATGCCGGCAAAATGCACGCCTGCGGTCATGACGCGCACACGGCGATTCTGCTCGGCGTGGCGCATCTGCTCAAAGAAGAATTTGCCACGGGCAAGCTCAAGGGCAATGTGCGCTTTCTGTTCCAACCCGCCGAAGAAATCGGCGGCGACGGTGTGTCGGGTGCACCCAAGATGATCGCCGACGGCGCATTGACCGGTGTCGATCATGTGATTGCCCTGCATGTGCTGTCAACTATGAAGTACGGCGAAGTGATGTTGCCGCGTGGTCCCAACACGGCGGCGTCGGACGCGTTCCGCGGGGTCGTCCGCGGCACGGGTGGCCATGGTGCTGCGCCGCACAACGGCACCGATCCGGTCTGGATGGCCAACATCGTCATCAGTGCGCTGTTTGGTATCTGTGCCCGCAAAATCGACCCCATGCACCCGGCCGTCATCAGCATCGGGATTTTGCAGGCGGGGGGTGCAACCAACGTCATCCCGTCCGAGGTCGTCATATCGGGCACCATCCGGAGCTTCGACCCGGCCATCCGCGAACAGTTGCATGCCGAGGTCGACAAGGCCTTTGCCACAGCCAAACTGTTGGGCGGCGATTATAGCCTCGATATCGTACGTGGCTACCCCGCCGGCAACAACGACGCGACGGTGACGCAGTGGATGGACGATGTCGCCACCGAGTATTTGGGCAGCGACAAGGTCGATCGACTGACCACAGGGATGGGCGCCGAAGACTTTGCCTACATGCAGCAGAAAGTCCCCGGCACGATGATGATGATCGGCGCCGAAGTGGGTGATATCAACCGACCACACCACACACCGGTGTTCGACATCGACGAGCGAGCCATGCCGTTGGGTGCGGCCATTTTGGCCGAGACCGTGCGCCGCTATCTGAGCAAATAACCCGTCCCGAACACGCGACCGCGCTGGTGCAACGCACCAGCGCGGTTTTCTATAGACAACCATTCCACTATGCCGGTTGGACACGCTCTCGGGCGACGATGCCGGTCAAGCAGCCGATGGCGCCGGCGGCTTTGGCGAGTTCGTCGACGGGTGTCTCGATGCAGGTAATCCCCAGGCTTTTGTAGAAGGCCAGCGATACGGGGTTGCCGGCTGCCACCAGGATGGTGTTGGGGGCGACAACGACGAAGTTCATCGCCATGCCGCCGCGGAGCTCGTCGGTATCGGGGGCGAATTGGACGGTCATACCCCGGGCGCGTAGCGCTTCGACGCCGCGGTGGACCAGCCGCGTCGGCCAGGCGATGGCGAGTGTGGGCGAAATGATGCGCAACATGCCCATCAGGTGCATCGTGCCGTAGGGCAGGTCGACGACGATGGCCGTGCGGCCGCTCTGGGCGAGATATTGCGTCAGCTGTGCAGCGCCGTCGTCATTGGTGCGTAACCCGCGGCCGATGATGGCGGTGTCGGGGTCGAGCCACATGAGGTCGGCGCCTTCGAAGGTACCGCGACCCGAGATACTACGCACGATGGGTACGCCCAAATCGGCCAAGCGGCGGGCTGCTTGGCGTTCTTCGCCGGCCCGGACAGACGAAGCGGGTCGCCCGAGGATGGCACCTTCGGGCGTCATGACAAAGACATCGGCCATAAACATCTGATTGGGCAGTGGTATCCCCTGTGGCTCGAGCTCGGTGACGGTCACGCCCAGCCGGCGGTAGGCGTCGGCCATCTGCTGGTGCTGCTGGCGGGCGACGGCCAGATCGAGTGGGGCAATCATATTGACTGCATCGGGATCAAGCGAAGCGGCCAGTTCGGCGCCAGGAGTATGCAGGATGACGTGGCGCAGTGGCGCGTATTCGCTGTCGATTCCGCTGGGTGCCCACAAGGTACCGAGTTCTTGGGCGAGGGATGTCGGCCGGGTTCGCCAGCCGCTCCCGCCTTGGGAAGAGTGACTGATATCGGGATTGTGTGTCATGGTGACCTCTCTGTGTATTGGGTTACGGCAATTATACGGGTGCCCGTGGTATCATGTGCGTACAGAGAAGCCTTCGGTATTGAAAAGAGGATTCCATGTCGATGCTCGATCGCGCCAAGACGCTTTTGCCCGAAATGTCGCGCCTCCGCCGTGACATTCATACACACCCAGAATTGGCCTTCCAAGAAGTACGCACCGCGGCGCTCGTCGCCGATACGCTCCGCGAAATCGGCGGCATCGACGTCAAAACCCAAGTGGGTATTACGGGTGTCGTCGGGAGCATCGGTACCGGCGATGGCCCAACCATCGGTATCCGCGCCGACATGGATGCATTGCCCATCCTCGAAGCCAGCGGCGATGCCTTCTCATCGGTCAATGCCGGCGTGATGCATGCCTGTGGGCATGACTCGCACACCGCGATGTTGCTCGGTGTGGCGCATCTGCTCAAGCAGGAGTTCGCCAAGGGTAACCTGAAGGGCAACGTGCGCTTCATCTTCCAACCCGCCGAAGAAGCCACGGGCGGTAAGCACCAGTCCGGTGCCCCGATGATGATGGACGACGGCGCGCTCGACGGGGTCGACCACATGATTGCCCTGCACGTCGATTCGACCATGCCGGCCGGCAAAATCGGCTTGCGCGCAGGTCCGACCAGTGCTGCTGTCGACAGCTTCAAGGCCTGGATCACGGCCAGTGGTGGCCATGGCGCGTACCCACACATCAGCGGTGACCCATTGTGGATGCTCATTCCCATTATGACGGCCTTGCACGGCATTGTGGCGCGCCGCGTCGACCCGATGCACCCTGCAGTGGTCAGCTTGGGTGTGGTCCGTGGTGGCACGGTATCGAACGTCATCCCGGCCGAGGTCTACCTCGAGGGCACGTTGCGCAGCCTCGATCCCGATGTGCGCAAACTGCTGGTGCGCGAAGTCGAGAACTCGTGTGCGCTGGCCCGGAACTTCGGCGGCGACTACAAAATCGAGTTCGAATACGGCTACCCCAATGGCTACAACGATCCGATGGTGACCGGTTGGATGGACGAGGTCATTACCGGCTTCATCGGTGCTGACAACATCATCCGCGACAAGGGCGGCATGGGCGCCGAAGACTTCGCCTATATGCAGCAACAAGCCCCCGGCACGATGTTCAACCTCGGCGCCGCCGTGGGTGACAAACCACGCGGTCACCACACGCCGGTGTTTGCCATCGACGAGTCGGTGATGCCGTTGGGTGCAGCAGTGCTGGCCGAAACCGCCGTGCGCTTTTTGCGCGGCGAGTTCAAGAAGTAGCTCCCTCTCTCGTTGACACCAATGCACGGGGCGTCGCGAGACGCCCCGTTTGTGTGGAGGAACTGATATGACCCAACGACGTGTCGTCGTGACCGCCGCCCTGCGCACGCCCATCGGCAAATTCGGGGGCAGTTTGAAGGATATATCGACCATCGACCTCGGTGCGCACATCGTCCGTGCCGCCGTCGCACAGGGTGGCATTGCAGCCCACGAGGTGCAACAGGTCTTTTTGGGCAATGTCATCCACAGCGATCTGCGTGACATGTACCTGTCGCGGGCGGTCACCATCGCCGCCGGGTTGTCCATTGACACCCCGGCGATGTCGGTCAATCGCGTCTGCGGCAGCGGCTTGCAAGCCATCATCAGCGCGGCGCAGGCCATATTGCTCGGCGACATCGACATCGCCGTGGCCGGCGGCGTCGAGTCAATGAGCCGCGCGCCCTACTGGCTGCCCACCATGCGTTGGGGCCAACGGCTGAACGACGGCGCTGTGGTCGATGCACTCATCGGCGCGGTCACCGATCCGTTCGACGGCTGCGCCATGGGCGTGACGGCCGAGCGCGTCGCCAGCCGCTACGGTATCAGCCGCGCCGACCAGGACGATATGGCGCTGGCGAGTCAACAGCGCGCCGCCGCGGCCACTGCCGCCGGTCACTTTGTCGGGCAGATTGTGCCGATCGACGTGCCCGTCAAGGGCGGGACGCAGTCGTTTGCGACCGACGAGGGTATCCGTGGCGACACAACCCTTGCCGGCTTGGCCAAGCTCAAGACCATCTTTGCTGCCGACGGCACGGTCACTGCCGGTAATTCGTCGACCATCAACGACGGCGCTGCTGCCTTGGTGTTGATGGACGAGGCGACGGCTATTGCCCGGGGTGTGCCGATTTTGGCCACGTTGGTCGGTTATAGCCATGCCGGTGTGGATCCGGCGTTGATGGGGATCGGGCCGATCCCGGCCATCCAGAAGCTCTTGGCCAAAACCGGTGTCGACCGCGATGCGGTGGGGATCTACGAAGTCAACGAGGCATTTGCGGCGCAGGCCATCGCGGTGACGCGCGAGCTGGGTTTGGACCCGGCGCGTGTCAATCCCGACGGCAGCGGCATCTCGCTCGGGCACCCGTTGGGCGCGTCGGGAGCGATTCTGTCGGTCAAAGCCATTCATGCGCTGGACCGCACGCAGCAACAGTATGCGGTGACGTCGCTGTGTATCGGCGGCGGGCAGGGTATTGCGGCGTTGTGGCGGCGAGGGTGATTCAACCATAGCACCACGGCATGCCGTGGTGCTATGGGTAATACATGCTGTGGGCCTATGATTTCACGGGCTACGGGGATGTGGGAATAAAAAAGCAGTCGGCGCAAACGAAAGTTTGCGCCGACTGCGGTGTACCGGAGATTTAGTCGTTGAAGTGGCTAATTGATTGAGATATTACCGGATTCGTCAATAGAGATTACTTTGGTTTCTG
>QWQY01000022.1 GCA_003670675.1 Chloroflexota bacterium | reverse complement strand
GTTTGCCCATTGTGGCTGGCCAAATTGCCCGTGCGATAGCGCGTGTCTCGACGCGGCGTATAGACGACATGCGATTGCCGCGCCAACCGTACATGATTGAGTCGGCGTAAGAGTTCTTCGGTTTTGCCGCTGAACATGCACCCGCAGATGACTTCGATGCGGCCGCCATTGGGTAACCGGGTCATACATACCCCCAAGTCGCGATAATCAGCGGTCATCGTACCACACCGGTATCTGTCCCTGCAATGGTCAGCGTACCTGCCCGGTCAGACCGTCGAGGAGCGCCACCACGTTGTCACCCAGGGCCTCTATGGCATAACCGCCCTCTTGGATGACGACGACCGGGATGCCCAACTGCCGGCAACGAATGCCAATCTCGATGTAACAGGCACGCGTCAGGGCGAAGCCGCCCAAGGGGTCCCCACCGTAGGTGTCGAATCCGGCAGAAAGGACCAACGCAGTCGATCCATGTGCGCGGATTGCAGCCAGGGCATGCTCGATATGCCTCAAATAGGTCGTATCGTCGCACCCGAACGCCAGTGGGATATTGAGCGTCGTACCGAGTCCTGCGCCGCTCCCGTGCTCATCGGCAAATCCCATAAAGTACGGATAACACACATCTGGATGACCATGGAGCGATACAAACAGGACATCGGCACGGGTGGCGAAAATCTGTTGGGTCCCGTTGCCGTGATGGATATCAATGTCGAGGACCGCCACATGTCCCTGTTGGCTGAGGATATCTGCAGCCAGCGCCGCATTGTTGATGTAGCAGTATCCGCCGCACATGTCGCTGCCTGCGTGGTGCCCAGGTGGCCGACAGCGTGCATAGCTGACCATGGTGCCTGCCCGAGCGGCCTGGGCTGCACTCGCCGCCATGCTGGCAGCATCGAGGCTGGCTGTCCATGTACCATCAACAATCGGTGCACTCAAATCGAAGGCATAGTAACCTGCGAGGGCCAGTGGATTGGTCGAGCGTCGATCCATCCAACGTACCGCCAAGGTACTCGGCAAGACCGCTTCGACCGCGCCACCCGCAGCGCACCAGGCCGGATAGATGGTCGCCAAATAGTCGAGGTATTCGGCACTGTGGATGCGTTCGAGCATGGCGCGCGTGACCGGCTCGATGGGTGAGCAATCGCGATACCCTGCTGCCTCGAGGGCAGCATCGATGATAACGGCGCGTTCGACTGATTCGTACGGTGGAATCAATGCCCCATCATAAAACTCGTGTGGCGGTGCATGCATGGTATGCACGGAACTGCGAAAAATGCGCATATACCCTCTTGCCTTGTCTCATACAGTGTTGTTCCATTGTATGCAGTATGCGTGGTTTGTGCATGGTGCGAAAACCCCAGCCGTAGTATCTGAGCCCGCCCGCAGACCGAGGACGACAGACCAGCGCGTTTGCCACCGCTGTCGTGCATTAGCATATTTGTGCTACTATACAAGCTCAGACGCTCTACCAGACGTGGGAGCATACCATGGCAGGTCCGCAACGCGGTCTCTTTGACCCCAATAACGACAAAAGCACCATCCGTAGTGCTCCCCTTGCAGCCCGCATGCGCCCCAAATCACTCGATGATATGGTTGGTCAGCAGACAATAATCGGTGATGGGCGCATAGTGCGTCGTGCCATCGAGCACGATACGTTGTTTTCGATGATTCTGTGGGGCCCTCCAGGATGCGGCAAAACCACCCTTGCGCGGATTATCGCCGAACACACACAAGCTTTTTTCGAACCATTGTCGGCGGTCACCGCTGGCGTGGCTGATTTGCGCAGTGTCGTCCATGAGGCACGCGACCGATTGGGGATGTATCAGCAACGTACAGTGTTGTTTATCGACGAAATCCACCGCTTCAACAAGGCACAGCAAGATGCCATTTTGCCCCATGTCGAAGACGGCACGGTGATTTTGATTGGTGCAACGACAGAAAACCCCTCGTTCGAGGTCAACCCCGCATTGCGCTCCCGCGCACGGATTTTTGTGTTGGAGTCATTGACGGACGACCAAATCGGCGATGTTATCGATCGGGCCGTGAGTGACAGCGAGCTTGGGCTCGCGGCGTTCAAACCGCTCCTCGCCACCGATGCCCGTGGGTATCTCATTGACATGGCCAACGGCGATGCACGTGTTGCACTCAATGCACTCGAAGCAGCGGTTACCGCCAAAGACCCGGGCATCGGCGACAAGCGTCTGATCACCGTGAACGACATGCGTGAGGCGTTGCAGAGCCGTGCTACCAAGTACGACAAGAACGGCGAATTGCACTACGATGCCATTTCGGCGCTACACAAATCGGTACGCAGTAGTGATCCTGACGCGTCGTTATATTGGTTAGGGCGCATGCTTGAGGGCGGCGAAGACCCAATGTACGTGGCGCGTAGATTGGTGCGTATGTCGATCGAAGATATCGGCTTGGCCGATCCCCAAGCGGTTATTATTGCTAATTCCATCAAAGACACAGTGCACTTCCTCGGCCAGCCCGAAGGCGACCTCGCATTGGCCAATCTGGTCGTGTATTTGGCGCAAGCCCCCAAGAGTAACTCGGTCGAAGTTGCCTATATGAAGGCCAAAGTAGACGTCGCCGAAACGCGTAATGATCCGGTACCACTCCACTTACGCAATGCGCCGACGGCGCTGATGAAGGGGCTTGGGTACAATCGCGGCTACCAATATGCCCACGATGCCCCCGATGCCCGGGTGGATCAGGTGCACTTCCCCGAAAATCTCCGTGGTCGGCGCTATTACCAGCCAACCGACCGCGGCTACGAAGTGCGCATTGCAGAACGATTGGCCTGGCGCGAAGACCTCGAGAGTGTCAAGCCGCTGCCCGTGCCAGAGCCCGTTGCCCCCCAGGTACTGAGCAAAACCCCCACCAGCGCAGATGGTATGATTGACCCACAAGCGACTGCAGGCGAAGAACCACAAATCCCCGTCGAACAGGACGATCCACCGGTTCGTCCGACCAAACGGGCGCGCGGTGCAGCACGCGGGTGAACATTCGACCATTCTGACGGAGACGCAGATGACCACCATGCAACACATGTTTGACTTCGGCACATCACGGGTGTTGATGAGCGGTGGCAGCGGGGTCCTCGGGCGCACCTTGGTACGCGCGTTGCTGGCGCATGGCGCGCAGGTCGTCATCTTGAGCCGGACGCCAGCCCAAACGATGCAGCATTTTGCCAACGACCTTGGCCGCGAGCGCTTGACATGCCTTGCAGCGGACTTGGCTCAGCCAGATTCGCTGACACACGCGGTCGCCGCAGCGTTGGCTGGTGGTCCCATCACGCACCTCGTCAACGGCGCCGGCGGCAATCGACCGAGCGCAACCACCGGGTCCCAGGCGTTCGCAGATATTCCGTTGGCAGCGATGCACGAGGTCATGGATGTGAACGTCTTTAGCGCGATCCAACTCTCGCAAGCAATCGTGCCGCATTTCGCAGCCCGCGGGAGTGGGTGCGTTCTCAACATTTCGTCGATTAGTACGACACGTCCGTTGACCCGTGTGGTGTCGTATTCGGTCGCCAAGGCCGGACTCGATGCATATACCCGCTGGCTGGCAACGCATCTGGCGCGTGAGTACGCCCCCGAAATCCGGGTGAATGCGTTGGCGCCGGGGTTCTTTTTGACCGAACAAAACCGATTTTTGTTGCTCGAGGCCGATCAAACGACGTTGACCGAACGTGGTCGGCAGATACTCAGCCATACACCGATGGGGCGCTTCGGTACACCCGAAGACTTGGTCGGCGCATTCCTCTGGTTGCTCTCGCCCGCCGCGGCATTCGTCACCGGGCAGATTATCACGGTCGATGGTGGTTTCAGTGCATACAGCGGCGTCTAAGACGCAGACGAGGACTCACATGCAACAGCTCGATGATCGCACGCTTTCTGACATCATCCAGACCGGGTTGGCCCAGCGCAATTGGCGTGGTCAACGGGTGCTCGTCCTCATCCCTGATGCTACCCGCACCATGCCCATGCCTCGGTATTTTGCCATGGTGCGCGCGGCACTCCGGGACGCAGGGGCTGCGGCACAAACATGGATGGTGGCGTTGGGCACACACCCTGCGATGGACGACGCCGCGTTGTCGTCATTGCTCGGCGTGGATGTGCATGCGCTCCACCGCGACGAACCCGACATCCGCATTGTCAATCATGCCTGGCAAGACCCCAGTGCCCTTGTGCTCGTCGGGACGATTTCGGCAGCCCAGATGCATGCGCTCAGCAACGGGATGACCAGCGAAGACGTCCCAGTACGGGTGAACCGCGCGGTGTTGACCCACGATCACATTTTGATTTGTGGTCCCGTCTTCCCACACGAGGTGGTCGGCTTTTCGGGCGGCAACAAGTACCTGTTCCCCGGGATTAGTGGGCCCGATGTCATCAACGCTACCCACTGGCTGGGAGCGCTGTTGACGTCGTACGCCATTATTGGGACCGCCAAAACTGCAGTGCGCGCCGTAATCGACGCTGCTGCTGCGCTCATCCCAACGCCGCGCTACGCCATTTGCAGTGTGGTCACCACCGATGGGGTCTGGGGCACGTTTGTGGACACGCCCGAGGCAGCGTGGGAGCAAGCGGCAGCGTGTTCGGCAGAGGTGCATGTGCGCTGGTTGTCCGCTCCCGTTCAGCGTGTGATTGCCGTTTTGCCGACCATGTATGACGAGCTATGGGTCGGCTCGAAGGGGATGTACAAAAGCGAACCAGTGGTCGCAGATGGCGGTGAGGTGGTTATTTATGCGCCACATTTGCACGAAATCAGCGTTGTCCACGGGGCAACCATCCGCGCGATTGGCTATCATGTGCGCGATTATTTCTTGGCGCAATGGGACCGGTTTTCCCATCTGCCGAAGGGCGTCATTGCCCATTCGACCCACCTGCGCGGGGTAGGGACATACCACGACGGCGTCGAACGACCACGCATCAGGGTCACTTTGGCGACGGGAATCTCTGCCGCAGACTGCGCAGCAATCAACCTCGGCTACGCTGATTACCGCACCATTGATCCAGTAGCGCTTGCCAACACACACGATCCGCAGACGTTGGTTATCCCCCGGGCTGGCGAGTACCTGTACCGGCTGCGCTAACCTCCGTTACAGATAGCGCAGATGCACGTTCTTCACAGCGCAGACACCCGTGTGCGCCAATTTCATCGTGGATCCGCTGCAGTGCGCTTGCAACATCCCAGCAGTATTGGGTCTCGCCGATATCGGCGCTGATACCCACTTTGTCCATGACGGTGCGCACGGCGGGCTGGACACCAGCGAGATAGACGATGCCATCGTTGTCCACGATACGCCGTATGGCGGCGTGCAACACGTCTGCAGCTTGCACATCAATTGACGGCACCCCGCGCATGCTCATGACGAGCGTGTGACAGCCATCGGCTTGGTGTAATTGCTGTTGGACGGTTACTGCATTCCCAAAAAACAACGCTCCATTGATATATGCCACACGTACCCCAGGGCAGGAGGCTGCAAATCCTGCGGAAGGCATGCGTCCAGCATCGACGGGGCCAATGGTCACGCTTGCAGCCTCTGCGGCATGCCGAATGTGCACAAGCGCTGATACAGCGATGCCAATCAGAATTGCCTGCGACACATCAAGTACCAACATCCCCCCAAGTGTGATCAAGACCACCACCCAGGGATGCGTCAGTCTGGCATGCCAGAACCGATGCAGGGTGTGCCAATCGCACATATTCCACGCAGTCCACAGTAACACTCCGGCAAGACTCGCCATTGGCACTGCTGCAATGACCGGTCCCATCACAAAGACACAACTGACCAAGATCACTCCGTGGATAATGCTGGTCAGACGTGTCTGGGCGCCATTGCGGATTGCGACCGCCGTGCGCGAAATCGCAGCACTCGATGGTACCCCGCCAAACCAAGGAACGAGGAGATTGGCTGCTCCTTGGGCAATCAATTCTTGGTCTGCATCAAAGGATTTGCCACTCATGGCCGCGCCTGCGGTCCCGGTCATCAGGCTCTCGATGGCAGCGAGCGCGGCAATGGTAAAACCTGCACTGCCTACATCACGCCATGCTGACCATGGAAATGCATCCAATGAGAGATGATCGCTCAACAAAATCGTGTGCGGTAATTCGCCTATTGTCTCTACTGGGAGCGCAAAGAGCCAGCTGGTACCCGTCATGAGTGCCATCGCGACGAGTGCATCGGGAATATGTGGCAGATAGCGTTTACTCAACAGCAAGATGAAGACCGTCGCAATGGTCAAGACCAAGGCACTTGAGTTGATCGCCAACGGCAGCATAAAGTACCCACTGATTTTGGCGATGCCCGTCTCTGCCAATGGTGTGTGTACCCCCAACATGGGGTCGATTTGGCTTATTCCGATAATCAGGGCGATTCCACAGGTGAACCCCGTTATGACAGGCGTTGGTATGAATACGACGTATCGCCCAAAACGCAACACGCCCATCACCATCAAGAATATTCCTCCCAACACGGTGGCACCATAGACACCCAAGATACCGTTGCGGTGCAAAACAACCAACAATACGGCTGACATTGCCCCGGTTGGTCCGCTGATTTGAAACGACGAACCGCCGAGCACTCCCGTTATGACTCCGGCAAGTATTGCCGTCACCAGCCCTGCCGCAGCGGTCATTCCTCCGGCGATCCCATACGCAAGTGCCATGGGGAGACAAACCGCAGCCACTGTCATCCCTGCAATCAGATCGTGCTGAAAACGCTTGCGATTATATCCAGCGAATTCCTGGCGAAGCATCGTCACCCATTGTCTAGAGCGGTCCATCACAAACCTGCGATTCCAGAGCGTCAAATTTGACTCGTTGGGGGATTATACGCCCCTTTCGACTTTTGGCATGAGTGTGCAATTGTGTGGTACGCTCATCCAGAATTGGAGACTTGGCAAGGAGTACTATGCGATCGTCTGCTTCGGTGGTCATCATTGGTGCAGGTGTGATGGGGGCTTCGGTTGCCTGCCATCTCGCACTGCGCGGTTGCCGCGATGTCGTTGTGCTCGAGCAGTTCGAAAGTGAAGTGCAAGGCTCGACCGCACGCTCTGCTGCCGGCGTACGCCATCAGTTTTCGCACGAGCTGAATGTGCGGATGTCGCAATATGGCATCGAGCGCTACAAACACTTCCAAACAGAGATGGACGCGGATAGTGGGCTCCATCAAGTCGGTTACCTGTTCCTCATCAACGACGCCGAAAACTGGCGTGGTTACACCGAAGCAACTGCCATGCAACAGGCGTTGGGTGTACGCACTCGGCTGTTGCAGCCGTCCGAGATCAGTGCAATTGTGCCCGACGTTGTCACCGACGATTTGATTGGGGCGACATTCAATCCTGATGACGGCTTCTGCGATCCGCACAGCGTCGCCATGGGCTACCTTGCCAACGCGCGCCGACTGGGCGTAACGGTCGAGCGCAATGCCCAAGTCCGTGGGATTACGACCCAGTCCGGCCGCATCGTTTCGGTCGACACTGCACAGGGAAGCATCTCGTGTGAAACAGTCATTAACTGCGCTGGTTCGTGGGCCGGTGCTGTTGCTGCATTGGCAGGGCTAGAGGTGCCCATTTTGCCGTACCGTCGCAACGTCTATGTGACCCAACCAACAACAATCATCCCCGGCCAAATGCCCCTCACCGTCGATGTAACCAGCGGGTTCTGGATCCGCAAAGAACACGATTCGCTGATTATGGGGCTATCGAAGCCCGACGAAGCGCCGGGCTACAATATTGCCGTCGACTGGGCCTGGCTGGATACCGTGTTGGACGCAGGGTTTGCACGATTCCCACGGTTGGGTGACGTCACCCTCAACGAAAAGCAGTGCTGGGCGGGCTGTTACGAAATCACCCCCGATCACATGCCTATCTTGGGACGTCACCCAGAACTGCCGTCATTCATCAATGCAGCGGGCTTTTCGGGGCATGGCATCATGCATGCACCAGCCACGGGACTCGTCATCGCCGAAGAAGTCCTTGATGGCACCGCTCAGAGCTTTGCCATCGACCCATTGCGCATCGAACGCTACCGCACCGGCAGCATTTTTGAGCGCAACATCATCTGACCAGCGCCACTCGCCATGGATGAAGGGGTGATTGCATCATGCAGAGACAACCGGGCGATAGACATCCTTGAGTTGGCGAATCCCGCGTTTGTTGAGTTGCTTGACCGACCCTTCTGTCCGGGCGAGCTTGGTTGCAATCTCTGCGAAGGTGAGTTCATCGCGGTAGCGAAGCATCAAGACTGCCCGCTGTTCATCGGTGAGATGGTGCAACATATCAATGAACGCCGCTTCGTCGTCGGCTGCGTGCGCTGGTGATTGGGTTGCCTCTATCTCACATTCGTCGAGTGAGGTGACCGGGCGGCGACGTTGGCTGCGATAGCTGTCGATGACACGGTCATGGGCTATCCGGTAGAGCCATGCTTCGATGGGTAAGCCACGATCGGTGTAGGTGTGGAGGCTTTCGAGTACCCGCACAAATACTTCGCTGGTCAAATCTTCGGCGAGCGAATAGTCGTGGACCCGCCGCAAAATGTAGCGTTGGATGGCGGGTGCATGGTGT
Organism: Chloroflexota bacterium; assembly: GCA_003670675.1. GTDB lineage: Bacteria > Chloroflexota > Chloroflexia > Chloroflexales > Roseiflexaceae > UBA965. The sequence goes on along the minus strand of QWQY01000022.1, from coordinate 7,409 downwards.
GCATAGAGCTCGGCGACACGCTGTTGATGGTTCATGATGCCCTCCTGTATACGATATGTCGGCAGTATGCACTCCTGCCGTTACCAAATCATTACCATCCGTGAGTGCGTTGGGGTATAATGATGTTTGGCATTCATACGGGGAGCCATGATGAGTCAAACATTCACCATCGAGCCTGGTCAGGCGCATGATGATGTCGTCGAGCTCGCCAAAGCGTGGGCGGGGACATCGATTGCATTTGCGATTACAACGACCGGTGTCGCGAACCTCGCGACCTCAATCGTGCTCCAGAACTTGCTGATTGCAGCAATCGTTTGTGGGCTCGGGTTTGTGCTGCATGAGCTCGCACATCGACAGGTCGCGCGTGGGTACGGTGCTGCTGCACATTTTGCAGCCGACAATCGATGGTTGTTGATTTCCATCGGCTTGGCGTTCACCGGGATCTTTATCGCTGCCCCGGGCGCCGTCTGGCATACCGGTGTGTCGGACCCCAAGCGCATCGGCAAAATTGCCATGGCTGGCCCGCTCGCCAACTATGTCTTGGCGCTCTTTTTCTTGGTGTTGTACCCGATTCTCTTTATGATCGGTGTCCAGGACGACATCTTTTTGTACTTGTGCATGATGGGCTTTTCGTTCAATGCCTGGGTAGGGTTGTTCAACCTGATCCCCGGTGGGCCGTTTGATGGGGCCAAAGTGTTGGCCTGGTCGACCCCGGTCTATGCAGTGATGGTCGCGATTGGTGCGTTTATGGCGTTTTATATGAATCGACAAGATGTGTACATCTCGCTCTGGGGATGGGTAATCAATCTCTTTGGATAATGTGTAGTCACAGAAGAGGATCATAGGCATGCGCACGAAACTCATCGCCGGCAATTGGAAGATGCACAAAACCGTGAGCGAAGCAGTTGCGCTCATCGATGCATTGCATGCCGCGCTTCCCACTATTGCAGCAGACCGCGAAGTCGTTGTCTGCCCGACATTTACTGCACTCGCTGCAGTCGCTGCCCGTCCTCGTGGTGCAATCGGCATCGGCGCCCAAAACGTCTACCCCGAGTCGCACGGCGCCTACACCGGCGAGATTTCGCCGGCTATGCTGGTCGACATCGGCTGCCGCTATGTCATCATCGGGCACAGCGAACGGCGTGCCCTGTTCGGCGAATCGGATGCGTTCATCGCCAAAAAAGCTGCAGCCGTGCTCGCCGCTGGGATGACCCCGATTGTCTGCGTCGGCGAGACCAAGCAGGAGCGTGAATCAGGCCGGGCCGAAGCCGTCGTCCTCGGTCAGGTTGCTGGTTCATTGGCTGGGTTGCAAGACTGCCTGGCCGACGTCGTGATTGCCTACGAACCGGTCTGGGCAATTGGGACCGGATTGACCGCAACCGCCGCAGATGCACAAACGATGCACGCTGCAATCCGCGCAGAACTGCGCCGTATCGGTGGCGCAGCGGCCGAGCGGGTACGGATCCAATATGGCGGCAGCGTCAAAGCCGACAATGTCGACGAATTGATGGCACAGCCAGACATCGACGGGGCACTGGTAGGCGGTGCCGCGCTCGTTGCCGAAGGCTTTGCGCGGATTGCGAACTATCGATAAAGTCGCGTGCGGTTCCCGCACCGTGAATAGGTGAATGCATGACCGATACAACGTCACACCCAACGACCGAGTACCCACTGGTCGTCCTCGGCGAAATGGTCATCATGCCGATGATGACGGTGCCGTTGCAAATCGGCCAGGGCAAGTCCTTCCGGGCGCTCGAAGTCGCTTGGGAGGCCAAGCAACAGGTACTGTTGATTTTTGTGCCCGAATCGCACATCGAACAATACAAAAACGGCGCGCCCGAAGCCCTGCCGACGGTGGGTGTCACGGCGCGTCTCGAAGAGTTCATCAAGTTGCCCGATGGGACAGCCCGGATCATCCTCGAAGGATTACAACGAGCGGTCTTCGACGGGTTGCAACAAGTAGACCCATACTATGTCGTAAATGCGCAACCGATCGTCGACCCGGTGGTGTCTGGGATGGATATCGAAGCCCTGATGGACACCGTCAAACAGCAAGTCGACGAGTTCGTCGACAGTCTGGGCGAAGTGCCCCAAGAGGCAGTCACGTTTGTCCGGCGCATCGACACCCCCGGTCATTTGGCCGATATTGTCACTTATGCCCCTGCATTCGACTTCGCCGAACGACTCGTCATCCTGAACGAAATCGATCCGGTTGAACGGCTTGGCAAAACACAGCGCATGTTGGCACGGCATCTCGAGCTGATGAAAATCCGCCAGAAAATCCAGCAGGACACGAAAGAAATCCTCGACCAGGGTCAGAAGGAGTTCTTCCTCCGCGAACAAATCCGGGTCATACGCAAGGAACTCGGCGAAGACGAGGAACTCGATGATCCTCTCGATGAGCTCAAAAAGCGTGTCGTCGCACTCGAAGCACCCGAGCCCGTACGCGAACAAGCGTTGCGTGAGTTCAAGCGCCTCGCACAACAAGGGCCAGGCAGTCCCGAAGCCGGCGTCATCCGCTCATATATCGAGTGGCTCTTGGCGTTGCCGTGGACACTCGAAGAACTCGCGCCGATCGATATTGCCAAAGCGCAGGCCGTCCTTGACGAAGACCACTTCGGGCTCGAGAAGGTGAAAGAGCGCATCATCGAGTACATTGCCGTCCGCAAGCTCGTCGGCGCCAAAATGCGTTCACCCATCCTCTGCCTCGTGGGTCCACCGGGAGTCGGCAAAACGTCACTCGGCAAATCGATTGCACGCGCGCTCGAGCGCCAATTTGTGCGGATGAGTCTGGGTGGAGTCCGAGACGAAGCCGAAATCCGTGGTCATCGGCGTACCTACATCGGTGCAATGCCCGGACGTATCATCCAAGGGATGAAGACCGCCAAGGCCCGTACGACGGTTTTTGTGTTGGACGAAATCGACAAAGTAGGGCAAGACTTCCGTGGTGACCCTACATCGGCGCTGCTCGAGGTCCTCGATCCCGAACAAAACGCGACCTTTTCGGATCACTATCTCGAAGTGCCGTTTGATTTGTCGCAAGTCGTCTTTGTGGCAACGGCCAATCAGCTCGACACCATCCCATCACCCTTGCGCGACCGGATGGAGATTATCGAAGTCAATGGCTACACCGAAGAAGAAAAACTCGGTATCGCAACGCGATTTCTCATGCCCAAACAGTGTGAAGCGCATGGCATCACCGCCGAGACATTGACCATCAGCGATGCTGCCATGTTGTGCATCATCCGCTCGTACACGCGTGAGTCGGGGGTGCGCTCGCTCGAACGCGAAATCGCCACCATCTGCCGCAAAGTAGCGCGCAAAGTAGCAGAGCATGTCGGTGAGCCACTGCCGACGATTGCGGTAGATGCAGCGCATGTTCCTGACTACTTAGGGATAGAGCGGTTCTCGTATGGGCTCGCCGAAGCACACGACGAAGTCGGCGTTGCCATGGGTGTCGCGTGGACATCTGTCGGCGGCGAAACTCTCTCGATCGAAGTCCTGCCTATCGTAGGCAAAGGTCCAGTGCAGTTGACCGGGCAACTCGGTGACGTGATGAAGGAATCCGCTCAGGCAGCGGTGAGTTATGCGCGGTCACAGCTCGCTGTCTGGGGAGTGCCGGCCACCTACTTCGACGAGCACGTGATTCATATCCACGTCCCCGAAGGGGCAGTCCCCAAAGACGGCCCGTCAGCAGGGATTACCATGACGACGGCGCTTATCTCGGCAATCACCGGCAAAAAAGTCCGGCGGGACGTTGCAATGACCGGCGAAGTAACGTTGCGGGGCAAGGTGTTGCCGATTGGTGGGCTCAAAGAAAAGACGTTGGCGGCACATCGTGCGGGCATCAAGACCTTTTTGTTGCCTATAGCGAATGCCAAAGATATCCCCGAACTGCCCGACAAAATCCGCGCAGACCTGGAACTCATCCCGGTCTCAACGATGGATGAGGTGCTCGCGGTGGCGCTGGTCAAATCCGAGTAACCACGTCAAACCCCCTGCAGCATTCCTGCTGCAGGGGGCTTTTTTTATATGTATTGGCACCGAAACACTTCAGCGCAGCAGTGGGTGTGGCGCTCGACTATTTTTTTGAACCGAACAGAATAATCCCGCCGATGATAAGCAACGCGGGCAACGCATAGCGCCATACCTGCGGTCCAAACAACACGTTGATGAGCATGTATGCGCCAATGAGCATCAGGATGCTGGCGACGGTGACACGACGTTGGTTGACTGCGGTTTGTTCGAAGACATACGGTTGAATAACCGACCCCGGGCGCTCCTCAGGCATGATGAACCACAACACCAAGTATGCGAGGACACCGGTCCCAAATCCGATGACGAGCAGCAAAAAGATGAGGCGGACAACCCAGACCTCGAGAGCAAGAGCGCGGGCAATCCCACTACAGACTCCTGCGACCATTGCCTCGGTGCGGCTTCGATAAAAACGGGTGCGCGTACTCATGGAGACCTCCTGTTGTAACCGCTTTTTGGACGCGACAAATCGCTCCATGGTTGCAGTTAGGACAGGTTAATGACCATGAGTTTGGGCTCGGTCATTTCTTCGATGGCATACCGGACTCCTTCGCGACCGAAGCCCGAGTGCTTCACACCGCCGTAGGGCATGGGATCGAGCCGCCACGTCGGCATATCGTTGACAATCAGCCCCCCTACCTCCAGCGCATCGTAGGCATGATATATGCGACCCACATCGCGCGTGAACACCGCGGCTTGCAGGCCATAATCGCTGTCGTTGACCATCGCGATGGCGTCGGCAAAATCGTCGTACGGGGTGATGGTGACCACCGGCGCAAACACTTCGCGGCAATTGACCTGTAGGCGTGGCCCTGCGTCGGTGATGATCGTGGGTTTCACAATCCCGCCGTCGACGGTACCACCACTCACAAAGGTCGCGCCAGCAGCCCGGGCTTCGGCGAACCATTCGGCAATGCGCTGCGCCTCGGCGGGCGCGATGACCGAGCACAGATCTGCCCGTTCGTCGAGGGGGTGGCCGATGACCAGTCGTTCAACGCCAGCACGCATAGCCTCGACAAATGCAGGGTACACCGTACGCTGCACAAAGACACGCTGGACGCTGATGCAGCTCTGACCGGCATAGTTGAACCCACCAGCGACGCACTTGGCGGCCGCCGTGGCGATGTCTGCGTCGTCGTGGACTATGACCCCAGCATTGCCGCCTAACTCGAGGGTAATGCGTTTGCGGCCACAGTCGGCTTTGAGTTGCCAGCCCACCGCAGGCGACCCCGTGAACGACAGCAGTGCGATGCGTTCGTCACGCACCAGCGCTTGGGCATCATTGCTGGCAACGGGGAGGACACTGAGGGCGCCGGCTGGCCATCCTGCCGCGATGATTGCATCGCCCAGCATGAGTGCTGCGGTCGGCGTTTGCGAGGCAGGTTTGAGGACAATGGGGCAGCCAGCCGCGATCGCGGGGGCAACCTTGTGGGCAACGAGGTTCAATGGAAAGTTAAACGGTGCGATGGCCGCAATCGGACCAATCGGGACGCGTTTGACCGTGGCGTGCCGCTGCTCGCCGCCTGGCGCGCGGTCGAGTCGGAGCACTTCGTCATGGCTCTGGCTACACTCATCGGCTGCCGTCTCGAAGGTAGTCACCGCGCGGCTGACTTCGCCACGGGCTTGGCCAATCGGCTTGCCGGCTTCGAGCGCAATGGCCTGGGCAAACGCTTCGCGCTGGGTGGTCAGTGTTGCTGCGACCGTGCGCAGGATGCGTGCGCGCGCGTGTGCTGGCAGGGCACGTGTCTGGGCAAATGACCCATATGCGGCGCTGATAGCAACATCAACGTCGGCGCGGGTAGCGCGGCCCACTGCAGCGATAGGTACATTGTCGTAGGGGCAATGAATCATCTGACCCGGTCGGTCTGTCAAAACGCCTGCCAACAAAATAGGTCGTGGGGTCGTCATGGGAGCCTCCGCTGTAACGATGGGTGAATCCAAGTCGCAAAGAGTGCATCGACGGTGCATGCACAGATTGTGGTGGCGACATCGCGCATCGACGTACTGTCGGCATGCGCATACCGATAGCTGCTCACATACTGCAGGAGCATGCGATCAAATGCGTCGGGACCGATGTCGTTCCGTAATGCCTCATAAAAGAGCGCCCCTTTGGCATATGCCAGGACATTGAATGTGTAGAGTGTGTATGCACGCATGTGTTGCTGTACCGGCGCATCGAGTTCTCTTTCGACCAAGCGGTCGTATTGGCGTTGCAGTTCGGCGAGTTCGCTTTCTGCTGCGTCCTCACCACCATATGCTCGGCGATAGATGACTTGGGCATAGGTAGCGAGTGACTCGTCGACCCAGGCTTCTGCCTGGACGTCATTGCCTACCAAATTATAAAACCACTGGTGGGCGACTTCGTGCACCACGGTACTCTCGAGCCGTTTGCCACTGGCAACCGTGCGGTCCTGCATCAGAATGAGCCCCGGGTATTCGACACCGTAGAACGATTCTGCATCCACCGCTACCACATCGAGTTCGCGATACGGGTATTGGCCAAACCGCGCGTTGAACAGTCGCAGCGCTTGGGTGGCAGCAGTGAGTGTCTCGGTCGCCGCTCGGTTTTCTTCACTCGGTGCTGCGTAGACCGTTACTCGTGTGCCAGCGACGGTCGCACTGGTTGGGAGCAGTGTGGTGAGTACAAACGCAAAATCTCGTTGCAGCCCACTGACGACGCGCACGGTCTGCGTGGTTGGCGTCTGCTGCAGGGCAATCATGCTGCCAGTACTGACCAACCGATGCGTCGACGGGATCGTTAATGTGACGTCGTACAGCCCGATTGGGCTATTGACGAGGTCTCCCTTGGTGTCGGGATCAGCTGTTTGCCAGACACCACCAGCTGACATCGCCAACAGCGGGTACGCCGATGCGAACGAGAGTGTTGTTCCGTCATCGTTGAATGCACCATACTTGGTCTGCCCAAGCCCTGACGGGATGGTCGTGCGGTAATCGAGCGACACAATCACACGTGCTGCCTGGGGAAGGGGATAGGGAAGGATGACTTCGACAATCGATCGGGTCGGATTGTACCGATACCCTACTGGAACGCCATCGATGCGGGCCCGTACAATAGTGGTTTGGCCGGCAAAGTCTGGCAGATTCGCAAAGAGACGAAACGGCAGCAGGGTGACCGTCACTCCCGTGGTGTTGACCCACTCCAAGTGTTGTTCCACGGTAACGGTGCGTGTAGCAACGTCTACACTTCCGCGGCTGGTGTAACGCGGCACGTCTGCGTGTGCCGCAATGTCACGAAATGCCGTTGGGTGCATTGCTGCATGGTGGATCGACCAGGCATGCGCCTGTGCGGGAGGAACTGCACCGGCTAGAACAGCCATCAATGCACCACAGGCTGCGAGCCACCGTGCGGCAGT
>QWQY01000021.1 GCA_003670675.1 Chloroflexota bacterium | reverse complement strand
GTGATCAAAGCCACTACCAGCACGGCAAAATCAGGCATCCGGTACAGTGGCCAAAGCCACCAGATGACGACTGCCATGACTCCGCCGATGACGACCCATTGACGGGTAACCCGACGATACAGATAGACCGAAAATCCCGCCAACACGGCTGCCTGTACGAACATCAGGCCAAACCGCAGCGCGATAATCCCCGTGTTCCCCCACAGCCACATGAACCCTGCGAGCACCGCATAACGACCAACATCGTAGGCATAGAAATCGCGTATCGGCACATCGCCATACAAAAACTGCTGGGCACCGTACCAGAGGAACCCTTCGTCCCAGAGCGAGACATCTACCCAACCCTGCCAAAAGAAAAGCGCAGCCGCCGCAAACAACGACACTGCGCAGATGTATACAACCGGTGATGAAATTCGCTGCATGACACGTGTCACCCGTACCCCCAGCATGCCCAAATCACCTTCACTGTACCATGCTTATGCGGACTATGATGACCCGATTGTCTTTTGATTATCGTATGGTTAATGATTCTCCTAATTGCAAAACATGGCCACGTGACCCTGCCGCCCGCACAAACTCCTCTGGATCAGCGGTATTGAAGGCAAACATGTCGTAGTGGCACGGCACAACGACCCGCGCGTCGATATCACGACCGAGTGCGACAGCCTCTGTCGCAGACAAATTACCGGCGACCCCACGTGCGGGATCGTTCCCGTTGATGGGTAAGAGTGCCGCATCGCACCGCCAGTGCCGCAACCGCTCAGCCATGCCGTCATATCGCAACGTATCGCCACTGTGATACAGAACCTTGCCGCCGACCTCAATCACAAGCCCAATGGCTGCAAGGTTGCCGGCAGCGTCGCGGGTGACATTGTTGTGTGCCGCCGGAACAACATGTAGGGTGAACGGCCCATGCACAAAGGGAACTTCCTCGGTCAATGCAACGAGTGCAGGGAACGACGGTCCCATTCGTTCTCTCGCGAATGGGACATTTGCTGCACTGCAGGCCAAACGCAACGCAGGATTTGCTTTTGCAAGCGCAATACAGGTCAGCGCATCGAGATGATCGGTGTGATTATGACTCGAGGTCACCAGACTCACCATGTCGAGCAGTGTGGGATCGACGACCTGTTGCGACAAGCGCACATGGGGTTTGGCGGTTTGTGCATATTTTTCGGTCAACGAATCCGACAGGTAGGGGTCCAACGCGATACACACACCGTCATAGTGCACGAGAAAACCGCTTTGGCCTAGCCACCAGATGGTAAGGATGTCACGATCCTGCATCGCGCGTCGCACCTGTGCAACAAACACTGCATCGCGAGCGACGGGGACAATCATGAACCCTCCGAACGCTCGATGCGCTCTACCAGCGCCCCGCTCACGGTGTTGCGCAAAATGATATGGCGCGCACCGTCGGGCATGCGTTCCTGTTTGATCAGTACATGTTCGTCGTCGTATTGGCGCAGTACCGACACATGCGGGGTATCAATACGACCACGCCAGGTCTGCAATTGGACAGGCTCCCAACGCTTCGACGACACCGATGCATAGGCGGCGTCCATGATTGCGTTGACCACATACCCATCGTAGAACGTTTCCATCGGCGCCCGGTGCTGTTCATATGCCTCGAGCATGTCATGGAACATGGGTGTGAACCCGAGCGCTGCTTGTTCGTCGCCTACAGGGAACATCCAACCGGTATCACCTTCGGCTTTTTCGGCGACATAGCCTTGCTGTCCGGTCGCAGTATAGAGTTCGAACCCCGTGCGTTGCCAATGATTGAGCCAGATGGTCCCTTCGGTGCCAGCCACCTCGTCACGCAGGTCCATGCCACCGCGGAACGACCAGCTCACTTCGAACTGACCCATTGCGCCGTTTTCGTAGCGCACCATGCCGACCGCGTGATCTTCTGCTTCGATGGGATGGACTTGTGTGTCTGCCCAACACATCACTTCGACCGGACGGATATCTTTGCCAATAAAATTGCGGGAAATTTCGATGCAGTGACAGCCCATATCGATGATTGCGCCACCGCCAGATTGGGTTTTGTCCCAGAACCACGCGCGATGCGGTCCGGGGTGCTTTTCACTGCCCCGTGCCCACAACACCGTGCCGATTGCTCCTGCCCGGACCGATTCCAACGCCTTGAGCGTTTTGGGGGTATAGGTGAGGTCCTCGAGGTAGCCATGAAAAACGCCCGCGTCTTCGACTGCTTTGAGCATCCGGTATGCTTCGGCAGCGGTACGACCCAACGGTTTGGTGCAGAGCACCCCTTTGCCGGCCTTGACCGCTGCCATGACTGCTTCTTCGTGCAGATGGTTTGGCAAACCGATGACAACCAGCTCGGTAGACGGATCCATGATTGCTGCATGCATGTCCGTCGTCGCATGTGGGATACCAAACTCTTGGGCAAACGCCTGCACCGACGCAGCGGTACGGCTATAGACCGCCGTCACGCGATCTCGGCTCCGGCCGGCATGCAAAGCCGTCGTGTAGTTCCGACCAATCAATCCCGAACCGAGCATGGTAATGTTCATTCTGTGCCCCTGTCGTGACTAGGCCAATCCCAAATCGCGCTTCACCTGGTGAACGCCGGCGACCATGTTGACCAGCTTTTGTTTGGCAGCCCAGCGTGCGGTCTGGCTCAAGCCGCAGTCCGGAGCAAATGCCAGTCGGTCGGCCGGTGCATAGCGCAAGCAGGCACGTACCCGCCGTGCAATATCTTCTGGGGTTTCGATGTAATAGCTTTTGACATCGACAATCCCGACTGCGACATCGTAGTGTTCGGCAAGGGTAGCGATGGTTTCGAGCTCTGCAAATTCACGACTCGCCATTTCGAGATGCATTTCGTCGACGGTCATCGCATAGAACGCAGGAAACATCGGTGCGTACTGGCGTGGTCCGACTGCACGTCCTTTGAAATTACCGAAACAGAGGTGGGTCGACAGGCGCGTTTTGCCGACGACCGGTGCAACCGTCCGATTGAAGATATCGACGAGTCGGTCGGTGTCTTCCTTGAAGGCGTAGCAGCTCATCGACGGCTCGTCGACGGTCAGTTCGGCACATCCTGCAGCCACGAGCGCTTCGAGTTCGGCTCGTACCAACGGCAGGAGCGCCTCGGTCAACGCGTATCGGCTCGGGTAATCAGCATTTGGTAGCAGGCGGCCACTCAATGTGTACGGGCCAGGCACACTCGCCTTGAGGGTTGGGCCAGCAGGTGCCAGGGCTGCGAGTCGCTTGTATTCTTCGACCACACCAAGCCCACGCGGGGCACGTAACTCGCCGGTAATCTGATGCTTGCCACGTTGGTCGTGAGCGGGCGGCCCGTAGCGGCGTGCACCGGCGTCTTCGCGAGCGATACCGTCGATGTATCCATAAAACGACAAATTGAAGTCGAAGCGGGTCTGTTCGCCGTCGGTGATGACATCGAGTCCGGCAGCCAGCTGATCTTGGATGGCAATCATGGCTGCGTCGCGCTGCAACTCCGCAATGTCGTCTCGCCCGAAGTCCGACAGGTGTTCGGCTGCGTGTTCGAGCCAGGCAGGGAAGGGATAACTACCGACGACCGTCGTGCGTAGGGGATTCGTCTTCATCAGTTCTCCTTTGTCGGTTGCATCCCATAGAGTGGAGCAATGCGGGCACGGAATTCGTCGTAGCTGGCGTCAAATAACGCAGCCGATGCAGCGCTGCCAATCAGCGTACTGCTGGTCAATACCAACGGTGGCTGACCGCGTGCAGTCAGCTGCTCGGCAACGAGACATTTCAACATATTGACAATCGTGACATAGCCGATGGATGATCCGGGACCGACGGGCTCGGCCAGCCCATCAACAGCAACCATCGCATCACCAAGGGGTGAACAATTATCGATGGTGACATCAGCAATGTCCGTCAAGCGCTTTCCGCTGCTGTGTTTGATGGGCGAACCCGCACAGTGAGCCGCAGAAACAACAGCGATGACCGGCATTCCGCGCGCTTTTGCCCCCAATGCAACATCGATGACCACGCCATTGACGCCGCTGTTCGAAAAGACCAACATGCAGTCATGGGCACCGAAGGTGAAGTTACGCAGGATTATTTCGCCGAATCCTTCGAGCTTTTCGAGGTACATCGCCTGGCGTTGCCCGTTGTTCCCCACGACTTGTGTGTGGTTGGTCAACGACAGCTCGATGATGGGATGAAAACCAGGAAAGCTGCCATGACGCGGGTAGATTTCTTCGACGGGGATGCGCGAATGCCCAGTCCCGAACATATGCGCCAAGCCGCCTGCCGCAATCGCTTCGGTGCACAGCGCGGCAGCCTGACGGATAGCCGGGAGTTGCGTGGTGCGGATGTCACGCAAAATGCGTTCTGCCGCACTCAAAAATCGTTCTGCGGGATCCGGGGTGTGCATCGTTGTAATCCTCTCGATGGACTATGGAACAAGCTTCTGTGTCTGTTTGGTTTTGGCACTGAGCGCGGCGGTCTCGACAATCTGTTGCCCAATGCGGCAGGTGGCGACAGACAACGGGCCATGGATGGCAGCACCCGTTGTCAGATGGTGGATGAGATTTTGGATGGGATCTTGCATCGGAGCGACAATTTCGTCGACGGGCAAGACATATCCCTCGGGGACTGTCCGGGTCTGCACGCGGATGGTTGACTCGTAGTCGTACGACGCAATCGTCCCATTGGTGCCGACAATCACAAACCCACACTTGGGCTGTGGTTGATGGGTCCATGGATCGGTAAATGCACCCCAGCGCGTCTCGTACTTAGAGAGGCCCTTTGCATAGCGCGCCACCGTAATGCTGTGCTCGTCGACCTCGAGCCCGAACGGTTCGTCGACCACTGCCGTTACTTCGATGGGTTTGTCACCGTTGTGATACCACGTGCCCAGGGTAACACCATAGCCCAGGTAATCGAGCATCGAACCGCCGCCTGCGGCCTTCTTGTACCACCAGGCTTCGTTTTTGCGACGGGCGACTTCTTCTGCTGATACTTCGATTTTGTCGGCAACATGGTGCAAGGGCCCCCGATTACCGTCGTAGTAATGCACTTCCATCACGTTACCGATCACCCCCTCGTCGATGAGGCGTTTGGCCGTAAGGTGCGGTGGGTACCACGCGAGTGGCCAATTGACAATCATTGTTTTGCCGGTTTTTTGCATCGCAGCAATCATGATGTCGGCCTCGGCCAGGGTTGCAGCAAAGGGTTTTTCGACGAGGATGTGCACACCATACGGGGCGACTTTTTCGACCCACTCGCCGTGCGTTGCAGTGGCAGCGCACAGAATGACGATGTCGGGCTTGATGGTGTCGAGGCACCGTCGGTAGTCGGTAAACACGCGGTCAGCAGGGATCGAAAAATTCGCGATTGCGGCCTGCATACGTGCCGAATCTTCGTCACAAATAGCGCTGATTTCTGCATTGGGATGTTCAGAAACTTTGCGGAGCAAGTCACCCATGTGCATATGGTCGAAGTTGATTCCAACAATTTTCCACGTTTTCATACGAACTCCTCTTTAGTGTGGAGATAAACTCCGGATCGAACCCGGCGTGACTCGTTCGCCACTCCGGCTACTGGCAATCGCCGCAAAACAGAGTTCCAAGCTCCGCATGGTGTCTGTAGCACTATGCGACGGCGCACGACCTTGCTCGATGGCACACAATAACTCACCCATCGTGCCATGAAATCCATCGGGGAACCACGCTCCCTGCAGTGTCGGGGTGCTGACCCCTGCTGCGGTCGTCACCGTCACCGACTGCGTGGTTATGCTCGGCCCGATACTCAGGAGCGTACCAGTGCTCCCGACGATGACGGTGCGATCGCTCCCCCCGAACCGCGTATCGGCGTTGAACGAAAGGGTCGCGACTGCGTTGGGATACTCGACAATGACGTGCCCCAGCAACGGCGGTCGCGCGGTCTGTTGCCCACTCGTCACGACACGGGCCGATACCCCGACGGCCTGCTGACCAGGGAAATAACAGGTCAGCATGTCGAACCAGTGGATGGCGAAATCATAGAGCAGCAGATCATCGATGGCGTCGAACGGTGTACCGACCACCCAATTGTGATCCCACTGCACCGTCATATCCACACTACTCACGGTGCCAATCACGCCGTTTGCAATCGCCGCGCGCATGTACGCCACATGCGGTGCCCAACGGCCATTTTGGTTGACCGCCAATTGCACCCCTGCTTCTGCCGCGAGCGCAATCAGACGCTCACCGTCGGCCAAGTCAAGGACGAACGGTTTTTGGCTGAGCACATGTTTGCCGGCCCGCAGGGCTGCTTCGATTAACCAGACGCGTTCGGCAGGATGGGTAGCGATGTCGACCACTGCAATCGTCGGATCGCGCAACACGGTATGGACGTCTGTGGTGACTTGGGCAGCGGGATAAAACGCATCGCGCCGTGCCTGGGCACGGGCAATGTCGACATCACACAAGGTCACCACGTCGTACCCGGCAGCGCGGTATGCAGTCAAATGGTGCTGCGTGATTCCTCCGCAGCCGATGAGCGCGATACGCGGTCGATAGGTGACGGGGTCGCGTGGTCGGTATTCGATTTCCATCATGGGGCCTCCCGTTGCTGTAGCCGTCGAAACGCCCATTGCGCCGCGCCGAGCATCCCGGCATCAGCACCCAGCACCGCGGGTACGATAGCAATGCGCTCAATTGGTGTCGCACGACACCGCTCATGCACGACCTGACGCACGGCCGCCAGGAGCGGCGTTCCGAGATTACTCACGCTGCCACCCAGTACAACCACCTGTGGGCTGAACATCGTGACGACATTGGCCACGCCCGCTCCGATAGCGGCATAGACGTCATCGAGGAGTCGCACCAACGCTCCATCACCGGCGGTTGCAGCCTGTGCCACCAATGCGGGTGTAAATGCGTTGCCTTTTGCGAGGGCCTGTGCCAAGTGTGGCGCGTTCCCGTCTTCGAGCAACTGCGTGGCCCGCGCGACGATCGCCGGGCCGCTTGCAAATGCTTCGAGGCAACCGATGTTCCCGCAGCCACAGCGTGGACCGTTGAGTGCCAATGTCTGGTGGCCGAATTCACCTGCTGTGCCATCGATCCCCAAATAGAGGTCCCGCCCAATCACCACACCGCCACCAATACCCGTCCCCAGCGTGAATCCGACGATGTTGTCGGCTCCACGACCGGCACCATGGAGTGCCTCGGCCAACACAAACGCGCGCGCATCGTTGATGAGCCAAACCGCGCATCCCAATGCATCCGAGAGCGTCTGCGCCACAGGCATGTTCGGCCAGGTACCATGCAAATTCGGCAAAAAAAGCGTGCACCCGGTCGTGTCATCAAACACGCCGGGCACACCAATCCCAATCCCCGTCAATGCAGCGGGTGTTATCCCTGCAGCCGCACACACGTCCCGACAATCGGCAATCATCCGTTGCAATACCGCCGGCGCTCCTTCGTGCGAACGTGTCTCGGTCACGTGTCGTGCCACGATCGTCGACGTTCCAGGGACGACGACGGCATATGCAATTTTGGTGCCGCCCAAATCGATACCGAGCATCATAGGCCTGTACTCCGCATCTTTGCGTCGTTTTCGCAATACCTACGCCAACGGGATCCAGACGGTCATCGCGCCGGCTGCGCGATTCGCCCATAGATGGTACGGAACCAATGTCAATCGCACCGGCTGACGTGCGTCGTGCCGCCACGGTGCATACAACGCATCGTCTGGGGTGCTCGTGCTATAGCCCTTTGCGTGCAATAGGGTATGTGCACCCAACGCAACTGATCCGGCGGCTTCGGCCCACTGCGTGCGCGGATCGATGCGGAGTGATGCGACCGGCATACTCTGATCGACCTGTTCGATGCAGTACAATAGCGGTCCACGGGCTACGGCCACACGGCCATTGTTGTTGATGACGGATGGGTGTGCCATGATGAGTCGTGGCTGCATCGGGAACACCAACACGACTTCATCACCCACTTGCCAGGCCCGGCGCAGTGCGACATACGTGTTTGGTTCGGCGTTTTGGCGCACACCACCAACTGTCACCGTTGCGCCACTCGCCCAACTCGGCACACGGGTGCGCAATGTCCATTGCCCACCGCGGGTCACCGTGATGCGCACGGTGTTGTCCCACGGGTACTCGGTGGCAACCGACACCGCCGCATCGAGCCCGCTCCCCGCCGCATCGATGTCGCCCTGCATATATGTGTGGATCCACAGCGATTGACTATCGACGCTGGCGACGTAGCTCCCCAACTGCGCCAACAAGCGGGCGACATTCGGCGGGCAGCATGCGCAGCCAAACCATGCCGAGCGCCGGTGTGTACCATCGTTTTCGAGCGGATTCTGGTAAAAATACTCGTTTCCACTGACCGATAAGCCCGGCATGACGCCATTGTAGAGGGTCCACTCCATCAAATCGGCATATTTGGCATCGCCAGTGCCTTGCAACAAGCGCCAGTTCCACATGACCGAGGCAATCGCGGCACACGTCTCGGTATACGCAGTGGGATTGGGCAACTCATAATCGTCACCGATTGCCTCACCGTGCCAGCGCGAACCGACACCACCGCTGACATACATGCGCTTTTGGGTCATGTTGTGCCATTGTGCGTCAATGGCCGCTTTGAGGGCTGATTCGCCTGTCTCGAGCCAGAGGTCCGTCGCGCCGGCTGCCAAATAGAGCATGCGCACGGCATGACCGACCACATCATGCAAGTCACGATACGGTTTGTGATCTTGGTAATAGAGGTTATCGAACTTCTGATTGCCCAGTTGATTAGCACCCCGGACAGACACCATAAAGTCAGCCAACGTCAAATAGCGCTGCTCTTTGGTCACCCGATACAACTCGACAAGTGCGAGCTCTACTTCGGGATGGCCATCGGTGATGGGGCGTTTGCCATCACTCGCGGGGCCGAACGTCGCGTCGATATGATCGGCCATTTTGCACGCGGCATCGAGTGCCGTGCGTGCACCGCTGGTACGGCAGATGGCGATTGCCGCTTGAAAAAAATGACCCGCACAGTACATTTCGTGCAGATCGAAGTTGGTCCAGCGGTCGTCGCTTCGTTCTTTGGTGAAATAACTATTGAGGTAGCCATCCGTGCGCTGGGCGGCGACGATATCGGCGACGACTTTGTCACGAATAACGCTGAGACCAGGCGAATCACTGATTGCATCGTTCCAACCGACAGCTTCGAGCCATTTGTAGACGTCTGAATCATTGAAAAACAAGCCGACGAAGTCGCCCTCTTCGTTCCCTGCTGCGCGACGGAAGTTGGCTATCCGTTCGGTCTCTTCGCAATGGGCATACTGCGACGGCAACGTGACCTGTGTATTGGTGGCAATGCGCGGTGCCCAGAAGTGATCACGGATGGTAACGCCTTGCAGCGGCAAGGGACGGAGCAGGGCATGCGGGCTTGCACTCGTATCCACCACAAATGATTGACGCGACATTGCGTACCTCCCAAGCAAAATCATGCCCCTATCATAACACCGTTGTATCGTCTGCTGTGTGCATGGTTGTCGCACCTGTATGCCCAGAGACACAGTGCATGATGTGTACCCCGGCGCGCTCTGGCGACACCCACTCGTAGTGATATGGCGCATCCCAATCGGGTGCAAACCCGGTATAGCAACTAATCGCAAAGCTCGCTGCCGCGCGCACCCAATCGACCAACGCACGTGGGTCATGGCGGTCATCGCATTGGATGACGAGTCGGACCTCTGCTTCGCTGACCTTGCACGCCAAGGCGACACAACCCACCCGCCAAATACTCAACCGGAGTGCTTCGGCGGCGACGTGTGCGTAGTCTTCCCCACGCGGCAGAATCCCCATCCCGTCCGTCCACTGCACCGACAATACACGACGTTGCATACCATCCTCCGCTTGCATTCGTTGTCTACAAGACATACCGTTGCAAGCGGTCGAAAAGGTACGCAGTGCCTATTGAAATCCGCCGGATGCATCGGCCACACCGCGTTCGCGGGCGATTTTCTGCTCGTAGCCGCTCGCTTTGTAGGCGGCAATAGGGTCTTCGGCAATGCCTTGTTCGCGCCGTACCTGGGCCAACAGCGGCCGCACATCGGTGCGGTATGCGTCACTCAACAAGCGATGCGCACCCAATACATCACCACGACGCTGTGCGTCGGCCAGTGCGGCCCGCGGCACGAGCAGTGATTTTGCGTATGCTTCTTGGCAGTTCATGACCGAATATATCACCGCCGATAGTTTGCCCTCGATGTTGTGGCACTGGTCGAGCATGTATGCAACGTTTTGGGCGCAGCGTCGTGCGGGTTCGTCGCTCCCCAGTGCGGCACCGGTCAATTCGTTGTAAATGAGAAACAATTCATACGGATTGCTGCTCCCGACAATCAAATCGTCGTCGGCATACTTGCGATTGTTGAAGTGGAACCCGCCGAGGCGGTTTTCGTCCAACAAAAACGCGACGATTTGCTCGATGTTGACTCCTTGGGCGTGATGTCCGAGATCCACCAACACCTCTGCTTGTGGTCCGAGTTTGAGCGCCCATGCATAGGCAGTGCCCCAATCGGGGATGTCGGTGCTGTAGAACGCTGGTTCAAAGAATTTGTACTCGATCAACATGCGCCCATTTGCGGGGAGTTCTTTGTAGACTTGCTTGAGGCCGTCTTCGAAGCGGCGCTTGCGCCCACGCAAGTTGTCTTGACCGGCATAGTTTGTCCCGTCTGCAAACCACAGACTCAGCGCGTTGCTTTTGAGTTTGCCCATGATTTCGCAACACTCGAGCATGTGGTCGAGTGCTTCTTCTTGGACATTGGGGTCTGGATTGCCCAACGAGCCGAGGCGATACTGATCGTCTTGGAAGACGTTGGGGTTCACGGCGCCGATGGTGATGCCCTTTGATTCGGCATATTGGCACATCCCGGCGTAGTCACCGTCTTCGGGTTTGTCCCACGGGATATGCACCGCCACCGACGGAGCAATACCGGTCATCGCGTGGACCATGGCAGCGTCGTCGAGCTTCTCGCGGGTGGTGCGGGCGGCACCAGGCCATGCAAATGCCTTAAAGCGCGTGCCACTGTTGGCATAGCCCCAACTCGGGGTTTCGATATGTTGTGCTTTCAAGGCCGTTTTGATGGATTTGACGTCGAGGCCATTGGCCGTGATGTCTTCACAGAGTGCTGCATAGCCGCGAATCTCGGTCATAATTGCCTCCTCATGGTAGGCGCTGTTTTAGCGCCGTTGCGTTCCATACTCACTGACCGACACGACGCTGCCCCGGAGCGCAGTCAAATCGATTTGCCGCATGGTTTCGTCGGACAACACATAACAATGATTGGTGTAGCGGGCAGGCGGTGCTGCCCGGCGTTGCAAAATCGCACAGGCAAGCTCGATGACGCGCTCGCCATAGCGCTCGGGGAAGCTCGCCACCGCCCCGATCATCCGGCTACCGGGGCGCCGTAATTCACGCAGCGCATCGTTATCGGCCCCTTGCCCTGCAGTCACACAGCGGGTCAACGTGCCATCCTCGGCAAATGCCGACAGCGCACCCAGCACGGCTTCGTCGTTGATGCCAAGTATGACGACCCGGTCGTTGCGACGGATTTTCTTGATGGCGGTGCGGGTGGCAGCGCACGAATCGACGCTGGTGTTGCGGCTGTCGAGTCGCACGACGCGCGTATCGGGCACCGCCACCTGTTCACGCAACCCATCGAGCTGCCCTTGCATGCGTGCTGCGGGTACCGGGCCAGATATCGGCAGCTCGAGCATAAAGATCGCATCCACGACCCCGTGCCACTGACGGCGTACGTACTGCCCGAGCAACCGACCGGTCATCAACCCTGCCCGGTAATTGTCAAACCCAAAAAACGTTGCGCCGGGGATGGGGATGTCGATGGCAATCACCGGTATATTGACTTGGCGGAGTGCCTCCACAATCATGTTGTTTGCCCGTGCGTCTGTATTGAAAATCACGGCCAGGTCGACCTGTGCCGCAATGAATGCGTCGACATTGGCTATCGCCGTATTGCCGTCACTGCGGTTGTCGGCCAACAGCAACTCGACCCCAGCTGCTTCGGCAGCGGTGACCATGCCTGCGCGTACTGCCGACGCAAACGGCAAGCGTTCGTCCTGATTGGCAAAGCCCACCTTCCACCGCTTGACTGGGGTGTTTTCGACATGGCGCCGTCCCACCGCACTACAGATAGTCATGGGGATACCCGCGCCGGCGATCCGGATAATCGTCGCACTATCGATGGCGTCATCGGTGATGATACGGCTGATGCGTTCGAGTTCGATTTGCTGGTCGCGTTTGACCCATTGCGTCAGTTCGCTACTCTCGACCATCAATACAACCTGGTCACAGACATCAAGCATGCGCTTCCGCAAGGTATCACGCCGAACCGCCACGTCACGACCGATATCTTCGGTGGGCAGGCCCGACAGAAACAAGCAGCGTGCACGCACACCAGGCGGCAAAAATTGATTAGCGTCAGGCCAGCCGATGCTCCGCCCATCAGCGATGACACCGCCCATGAGTGCGACGGTGTGGGTGGTACTCGCGAGTTGGTTGACGATGGCGATACTGTCGGTATAAATCATCAATCCGCGGCGCTCGGCGAGGCGGCTGGCGAGTGCGATCCCTGTCTCGCCGCCTTCGATCATAATCGTGTCGTAGTCATCGATTTGGGCGTATGCACCACTCGCGACCCGATCACTCCGACCGGGCAGGCCGTTTTTGAGTACTTGTCGGCGTTGATCGCTACAGAATGCCCCGCCATGGGTGCGGGTGACTGCTCCTTGGCTTTCGAGCATGTCGAGGTCGCCACGGATGGTGACTTCCGATACCGAAAAAAGTTGCGATAACGCTACCACACTCACAAAACCTTCGAGTTTCGCGAGGGCAATGATGCGTTCTCGTCGTTCTTTCGTCCGTGCACTCATGCATGCTCCGCTCTGAATAGGGGGTTGAATGGTTCTATCCTAAAATAATCTTTCGAAAATGTCAATTATTGCGAATACTCAATATATGCAAAAGAAAACGATGATTATTTCTCATACACGCACAAAACATGACGATTTCGTGCTGTTTTCTCTGCGTTGTGCACGTTTGATGACGTATCTTGAGAAGATACGATTTTCGTATGCTATGATATCCACATTCAGGTTGCGATTCGGCAAGCCCTGTGCGGAGGCAGCATGGTCACCATCCGTGATGTTGCAGTGCATAGTGAGGTATCGCCCATGACGGTCTCTCGCGTCGTCAACGGGGCAGCATCAGTACACCCCGAGACACGGAAAAAAGTCGAAGCATCGATACAAACATTGGGATATGTCGCTGCAACCCCACAACGTACCCCTGCGCGGCGGAGTTCACACACGATTGCATTGGTTGTCCCAGACATCGCAGCGTCGTTCTTCCAAAAAATCATCACGGGAGTCGAGCGGGCAGCCGACGCCAAAGGCTACCGCGTGATTATCTGCAACACGAATACTGATACAACCCGAGAACAACGCTACCTCAAAGATTTGCTTATTCGGCGGGTCGATGGTGTGATTATTGCGCCGGTGAGCGATGCCTCACGCGCCACCCTGATGCACTTGCGTTCCCAACAAACACCGTTTGTCCTGATTGATCGCGGCGTTCCCGACTTCGAAGCCGACATCATGCAAACCGACAATGTCAATGGTGCATTGCAATTAACCAAACACCTCATTCAACAGGGACATACCCGGATCGCCTATATCAGCGGCGATAGCAGGATCTCGGTGACGCGCGATCGTTTGTATGGGTATCGGATGGGACTCGATATGGCGGGGATCCGCTTTGACTCTTCGATTGTGCGTGAACTCAACGGGAGCTGTCTGCACAATGGGTTTGTGGCGGCGCATGATCTGCTGAATCATCCCGATCGCCCGACAGCGATTTTTGCGTCCAACAGTGACACGGCCATTGGCGTGATTCGTGCATGCCGCGAACAAGGGGTCACCATCCCCCAAGACATCGCATTGGTCTGCTTCGATGATTTGGAGCACGCAGATACCATCTTCCCGTATCTGACGGTCGTCGAACAACCCACCCAACACATGGGCCAGCTGGCGGTCGAACGGCTGCATGAACGGTGCACCCAATCGGTGGACGCGGTGGTGCATCACCTGCTACAGCCACGGCTGATTGTGCGCACGTCCTGTGGTATGCTGTGCCAATCCTGAGGGCGGTCCGCCCACTCCCACTCCACTAGAAAAGAGGCCCGCGTGCTCCAAATCACCCTGCACGATGTCGCAGATCTGCGGCTGAGTGATGTCGCCATGCCAGAAGCACCACCGCCTGGGTGGGTCCAAGTACGCGTGCGCCGGGTCGGTATTTGTGGAACAGACTTGCATGCATATGCGGGTCGCCAGCCGTTCTTTCGGTACCCTCGCGTGCTGGGGCATGAACTGGCCGTGACCGTGCACGCCCTCGGGGCTGGAGTACAGACGGTCGCCGTCGGTGATGATGTGGCCGTGCGGCCGTACCTGGAGTGCGGCAGTTGTCGTGCCTGTTGTACCGGCCGTACCAATTGCTGCGAACGGTTGACCGTCCTTGGCGTGCATATCGACGGTGGCATGCGTGCGTTCTTGAACCTGCCGGCCACGCATCTGCATCACGCCCACGGTGTCGCACTCGATGGGTTGGCGCTTGTTGAAATGTTGTCCATTGGATTCCATGCGGTCCGACGCGCCAACCCCCGTGCAGACGATACCGTGGTGGTAGTCGGCTTGGGACCAATCGGCTTGGGGGTCTGTTTGGCAGCGCGCGCACGGGGGTTGGCGGTCATTGCGGTCGATCCGAGCCCGCATCGCCGTGCATTTGCCAGCGACCAACGACTCGTCGCCCAAGCAATCGACCCCGGCACTGATGTCGTGGCAGCCGTGCGTGCTGCGTGCGGCGGGTCGCTCCCCGACGTGGTCCTCGACGCGACGGGCCATCCTGCTGCCATGGAAGCCTCGTTTGGACTGCCAATCAACAGCGGGACATTGGTTTTCGTCGGGCTGGTCCAAGGCGATCTGCGCTTTGCAGATCCCGAATTTCACCGGCGCGAAGTGACGCTCTTGGCCAGCCGCAACGCAACGGCTATCGACTTCGATGCAGTGATTGCAGCGCTCCCGTCGATCGACATTGGCGCATGGGTGACCCATCGGACCACACCGGCCACACTCGCCACCGAAATGCCGCTGTGGCGCGATCCCGCCTTCGGGGTCATCAAAGGGATGCTCGACATGGATGCGAGCACGGTATGCTGAGCCGGCAGTACCCGGCGTTGCAGCATCGACCGTATCGGTTGTTGTGGAGCGGTTTGCTTGTGTCGAACATGGGCACGTGGATGCAAAACGTCGCCCAGAGTTGGCTCATCTACAAAATGACCAACAACGATGCACGCTATCTGGGCTGGCTCGGGTTGGCCTTTGCAATCCCGATGATAGCGTTGCCGGCTGTCGGTGGGATGCTCGCTGACCGCTACCCCCGGGCCAGCATTTTGCGCATCACCCAATGGAGCATGGCCTTGGTTGCACTCATCCAAGCCATACTGACGCTGAGTAATCTCAATACCCCAACGTACATTTTGATTGCCACGTTTGTCGGCGCTACTCTTTTGGCCCTCGATAATCCGACACGCCAGGCGCTCATCCCCACGCTGGTGCCACGCCACGATTTGATGAATGCCCTGGCACTCAATGCCGCGACGTACAACGGGGCAGCCCTGCTCGGCCCGGCCATCGCGGGTTTTTTGTTGAGTGTGGTCGGGGCGGGGTGGTTGTTTGCCGCCAATGCCATTAGCTACCTGGCCGTTATTTATGCGGTCAGCCAGATGCCGGCGGTCGACGAAGCCAGCAGGACCCCGAGTACTCTGGGCGATGCACTCCTCGGCGGGGTGCGCTACGCGCGCGGGCATGTGCTGACCGGGATCTTGCTGTTGACGTCTGCAGTGCTCTCGCTGTTCGGGCGTTCCTATCAACAGGTATTACCGATCTATGCCGACGATATCTGGCACATCTCGGCCCAGGGCTATGGCATCATGCTGTCGGCAGCGGGGGC
>QWQY01000020.1 GCA_003670675.1 Chloroflexota bacterium | reverse complement strand
GGTGGGCGGTCGCGCTCCATTGCAGTCATCGGCTATACCAACGTTGTCGCAGCCGATCGTTCGTTTTATGATTGGCGCTCGATTGCCATCGTCGCGTTGGGCGTATTGGCAGCGATTATCGTAACGGCAATCGTTATCGCATGGCGCTGACCGGGGGCGTACCCCTGCAACGGTAGTACTAGTAGGATCTACACCCACCGCGACAGCAAGGAACGCTATGACAACACGCCTCTCACTCAAACAGATGCAATGGGAACTCGCACCGATTGCCCCCGTAGCACATATCGATGCGCTCGCCCAGGGCAGTCACATCAGCCCTTTCATGGCCCGGCTCTTGTACGGCCGTGGCTTTACGACGGTGTCTGCCATCCAACATTTTTTGGCGTGCCGTGATCCGCACCACGACCCGTTGCTGATGCACGATATGCGGGCAGCCGCCCAACGCGTCATCACCGCCATCCACGAGCAAGAGGCTATCGCCGTCTACGGTGACTTCGATGCCGACGGCATCACCGCAACAAGCCTCATCTGTGATGCGTTCCGTCAGCTCGGTGCCAATATCGCTCCGTACATCCCACACCGCACTGCCGAGGGCTATGGCCTCAACCACGAGGCGATGCATCGCCTCGCACAGAGCGGCGTCAAGCTGTTGGTGACGGTTGACTGCGGAATCAGCAACGTGTCGGAGGTCGCATTGGCCCGTGAACTGGGTATGGATGTCATCATCACCGACCACCACGCTCCGCCTGCCGAGCTCCCTGTCGCGACAGCCGTGGTCAACCCCAAACTGGCGCAATGTCCCTACCCCGACAAAGGACTCGTCGGCGTCGGCATTGCCTACAAACTCATCGAAGCAATTGGGCTCCTCGGTATGCCCCTCAGCAACGAACAGATGACCAATTTGCTCGATTTGGTCGCATTCGGGACTGTGGCGGATTTGGGGCCATTACAGGGCGAAAACCGGGCACTCGTGGCCCGCGGCCTGCATGTCCTTGCCAACAGCCAACGGCCTGGGATCCGCGCCCTCATCGCTGTCGCAGGTATCACCCCAACTGCACTCAAAGCCGATGACATCGGCTTCAAACTCGGGCCGCGCATCAACGCAGCCGGTCGACTCGAAGACGCCGTGCCCGCCTACGAACTCCTATTGACCGAGGATTTTCTCGAGGCGCAGGCCAAAGCACAGCATCTCAACGAGACCAACATCGAACGACAACACCAGACCAAACTCCTCCAAGAACGCGTCGCCGCGGCACTGACCGCCCAGCACAACACGCCCGATGCGTATGATCGCATCATCGTGCATGCTGACCCCGACGCACATGCCGGGTTGGTCGGCCTGGCCGCAGCCCGCATCGCCGAGCAGTTCGCACGGCCTGCCATCATCATCGAACGCGGCGAACCACATTCGCGCGGGTCGGCACGCTCTGGCGGCATGATCAACATGGTCGAGGCCCTGCGCAACTGCGGAGCGCCCTTCGTCAAAATGGGTGGACACGCAGCAGCTGCCGGCTTTACCATCGAATCCGATCAGATCGACACCTTGCGCCGTCTCCTCAACGAATACGCGGCCACCAACGACATCCAGGTCGGGGTGCGCACGCTCCACATCGACTGCGAGGTCCCGCACGAAGCCGTCAGCTTGGACCTCGTCAACGAACTCGCGCAGCTCGAGCCGTGTGGGCACAGCAATCATTCGGCTGTGTTGCTGGCACGCAATTGCCGCGTCATCTCGGCACAACCAATGGGGAGCGACAACAAACACCTCAGACTCAAGCTCGACCTCGCAGGTCGCGTCATGACTGCCATCGTCTGGGGCGAAGGTGCACACTCCCATCACTTCACCCGCATACCAGCAGTCGACATCGTCTTTCACCCCCAACGCAACGAATGGAACGGCCGCGTCGAGGTCCAACTCATCCTGCACGACCTGCGCTCGGCCCGCCCCCGCGATGCAGCACCACAGGCACCACTGCTCACACACGAGTAGTTTTTATGTCTACTTGTTGCATATCCATAGATTTTCGTGTACTCTCGTAGTATCGTCTGTAGTAATGGCGGAGTAGGCATGAGCAAGGCAAAAATCCCAAGCACCGAGCGCACCCCACGGCGCCGCCGCGCGAGTGCCGCCTCGACACTCCGCCCTGAGCATCGCATCGAGCTGACGGCACTGTCATTGTTGGCAATCGCCGGGGTCACCAGCATTTTCTATGTGACGGGCAGTGCCGGCACGGTCGGCAGCACATGGAAGGTGTGGATGGAGTATTTCTTCGGTTGGGGCGCACTCGTCCTACCGTTGTTTATGGGCGTCGTCGGCGTCTTGATGTTTATTCGTGGTCAAAACAATCCCAATCACAGCCGAGGCTGGCAATTGACCGGGATGACGATATTCATTCTGTGTATTTTGTTGTCGCTCGAGTTTTTTGTCGTGGCCGGCGATGTCCGCCCGGGCATTGGTGGTGGGGTGGTCGGACACTTTTTTGCGGTCATTTTTGGGACGGGGATTGGTCGACCCGCGACTGCGGCAATTACTGCACTCGGATTGCTCATCGGCGGGATGTTGGCGTTTGATTTCACGGTGGTGCAACTCCTGAGTGTACTCAAACAAGGGGCTGCTGCGGTGTATACCCGCATCCGTGGCGTCAACATCGGTCTACCGGCGACCACAGGCCGTCGTGCCGAGGTACCCGTCAGGCGCACCACCGTCCAGCCCAAAACCGCTGCACCCGTCAATTACGACGACGAACTGGCCGCAATCCTCGAGCGCCCCATCGACAGTGCTGTGCCGGCACGACCCACTGCCACCCAAAAGAAGGCAATCCTGCCTGCACCAGCCGATGCAACCATCACGAGTGATACCACCGAGCCGACTCCCGCTACACCCGCACGCCCTCCCGTGCCCATCAACACGCGCACATCGATCCCCGGGGTCGCGGTCCAAACCACTTTCGATATCCCCGAAAACGGGAGCTCATACCGCGCCTGGGCACTCCCTTCGCCGGATTTGCTGCGCTACTCGGTCGAAGCCGAGGTGCACGATGACGAGCACCGCAACAAGTCACGGCTCATTGAGGACACGCTGGCCAGCTTCAAGGTCGAGGCACGGGTGGTCAACATCAACGTGGGACCGGCGGTCACACAATACGAACTGCAACCAGCCGTCGGCGTCAAAGTCAACAAAATCACCACCCTCGACAAAGACTTGGCCCTCGCACTCGCTGCCCCGTCGATCCGTATCGAAGCACCCATCCCCGGAAAATCAGTCGTTGGCATCGAAATTCCAAACACGTCGATTAGTACGGTGGCGCTACGCGACATCGTCGAGAGCGACGAATTTGTCCGTTCCAAAGCCAAACTGCGCTTGCCATTGGGCAAGGACGTCTCGGGCATGCCCATCGTCGCAGGGATGGAGCGTATGCCCCATCTGTTGGTCGCCGGGAGCACCGGCAGCGGTAAGTCGGTGGCTATCAACTGCTTCATCTGTGCGTTACTGATGCGTCATACCCCAGACGACCTCAAGTTCATCATGGTCGATCCCAAACGGGTCGAGCTGGTCGGCTACAACGGCATCCCGCACCTCTTGGCACCCGTGGTGACCGAGGTCGAGCGCGTCGTCCCTACCCTCAAGTGGGCCGTGCGCGAGATGGAACGCCGCTACAAACTTTTTGCCAAAAACGGCGTGCGCAACCTCGACAGCTACCGTGCCTTGGCACGCGAACGCACCGACCTCGAGACCATGCCCTACATCGTCATCATCATCGACGAGCTCGCCGACCTGATGATGATGGCACCAGACGATGTCGAGACCCTCATCTGCCGGCTCGCCCAAATGGCCCGGGCAACCGGCATCCATCTCATCATTGCGACCCAACGCCCATCGGTCGATGTGGTGACTGGGCTCATCAAAGCCAACTTCCCCTCACGTATGGCATTTGCGGTCACGTCACAAATCGACTCACGCGTTATCCTCGACCAGCCTGGTGCCGAACAACTGCTTGGCCGCGGTGACATGCTGTTTACGCCGGCTGATTCGCCACGTACCCTGCGCGTCCAAGGAACCTACCTCACCGATGACGAAGTCGAGCATATCGTGCGCTTTTGGCGGGCTGCCAAGCCCCCCGAAGACGATGCGACCGTTCCGTCTTCGGATACGGACGCATCCGATACAATCTCCCCGCCGCCGGCGGCGTATACCCCCACCCCGGTCGCCGCCGATCTGCAACCCGAGTTGGCCCGTGTCGAACGCTTGCCGGTCAGCCCACGCGAGCCCGTGCCGCATGCCGATGATGCGATCCCTGCAGAGTTCGATGACGACGAGGTGCTCGCGCCCATGCAACCCATCGCCGAGTTCTTGTCGGCCACCGAGCAAGACGGCTTGCTCCCCGAGGCGATTCGCCTGGTCCAGCAGCACAAACGAGCTTCGGCATCGTTGCTCCAACGGCGTTTGCGCATCGGCTATAGCAAGGCGTCACAACTCATCGATCTGCTCGAAGAACACGGGATCGTCGGGCCCGCCGAAGAAGGCCGCTCGCGCGAGGTCTTGTCGACCCCCGCAAACGGCCCGCGTGTACCCGGCAACGACGTCGACTAGACAATCTCGATGTCACACCCAAATGCTTTGCGGAACAATCCAGCCGCTCGGTTGGCATCCCACACCTCGACAGTGTTGTCGCCGGCGGCTTGCGTCACCATCCGAACGGTTTTGCCGATCTCGACATGGATGTTTTGGACAACCTGGTTCTTGCGGCGCTCCAAGAACTCTGCCAGGCGTAGCATAGCCGACAATTTGGCGACCAGCACATCATCCCCTGGATTCAATACGGCAGCATAATGGTCGACCGACACGTCGCCTTTGCGATGGTAGCGGACCAACAACGCGAGAATCGCCACCTCGCGGTGATCGAACCCCTGCATTGGACTGTTGACCAACAAATACGCCCCGTGTTTGTGATGATCGTAGTAATTGACCGCATTGCCGATGTCGTGCAGAATCGCCGCATGCCCGAGCAGTTCGCGTGCGATTGCATCAAATCCATGTAACGGGAACAGTTGGTCAAACATCGACACAGCCAACTCACGCACCTTGAACGAGTGCGTCACTTCGTAGTTGTACAGACGTGCCAAGTTTTGCACACTAAAGGCGCGAATATCGGGAATAAGCGGTTTGTGCTGCAGCATGAAGTGCTCAAAAAAGATACCTTCGCGAAGCCCTTGCCCACTAATCAAAATACGCTTGTATTTGCCGCGGCGCATCACTTCGGTCAGGATTGCACTCCCTGCCAAAATCAAATCGGCCCGGTCTTTGCTCAAACCGGGGATGTTTTCTCGCTGCTTGACCGACAACCCGCGGAACAACTCGTACAACTCGTAGACACGTTCGCTGCTCAATGCATGCCCATGGACGCGGTCGATCGGATGGTTACGGAGCTTCTGGTCAATTTCGGCCAACGCACGGATGGTACCGCCGATACCGGCCAGTTCACCACCTTGACCGACCAGCCACGGCACGTCATCAAACTGGGTGGCAATGGCTTTTTCGAGGGTTTTGATATCTTTGGCGCTGATCGGGTCGCTTTTGACGTAGCGATCGGTCAGACGGACCGCACCAATCGGACGGCTGATACTCGCCTCGACGGCGCGTTGGCGCACCACCGTGACCTGCGTGCTGCCGCCACCGATGTCAATCACACTGCCGTTGCGCACATTCAGCGTATTGATTGCACCTAAATACCCATAGTAGGCTTCTTCGGTGGCCGTCAGCACGCGAAAGCGCAACCCCGCTTCGGCCTCGACACGGTCGAGAAACTCTTCGCGATTCGTGGCCTCGCGTACCGCACTGGTGGCAACCGGTACTATTGTGTCTACCCCACTGCCACGGCACATCTGATGGAAGAGTCGCATCGTCTTGATGGCGCGGTTCATGGGGATGTCTTGGAGCTTCCCATCTGGACCGATGCCATGTGCAAGCCGCACTGCCTCGCGCACTTCGTCAATGAGTTTGTATGTCTGTAGTGGAGTATACCCAACCACGATCATACGGGTGGTGTTCGAGCCCAAATCAATGATTGCGATGCGCTGTTGCATAACTACCCCGTATACCATTCTGTATGTATTGTACGCTACCGGTTCGGGTTTGAGGCAATTCAATGCGGATTGTTAGCCAAGTGCAACCTCGCCCTGGTGCAGCCGATCGTTGACGATACGGCAACCAGCGTGCTATTCTTACCATCTGTAGTACAAAATCAAGGGAGGTCGTCCATGATCGCCGATTTTGGTCCCACCGGCACTCCGCCCATGATCGGTCGCAAACTCACCATTCCCGAGTGGTTGGGCTATATTGCGTCGTACCAATTCGGACCGGTCATGCCTTCCAAAGTGATTGTCCACCACACGTGGCGCCCTACCGTGGCACAGTGGCAAGGCCTCAAAAGCATGCAGGGCATGCAGCATTACTTTTCGACCATGGGATGGACCGCAGCACCGCATTTTTTCGCTGCACCCGACGGCATTTGGCTGTTTACCCCGATGCGTGAGCTCGGCGTCCACGCCGGCCAAGGCAATGGCAACTTCAGCAAAGGTTGGTATACCCTCGGCCTCGAGATGGTGGGCGACTACGACGTCAATCGCCCGAGCGGGGCGGTATGGGAAAACACAACGGCTATTATTGGTGGTCTAGCACTGCGCCTCGGTATGAAGCCCTCCCAACTTATCGGGTTCCATCGTGACTACAGCACCAAAACCTGCCCCGGCAAAGCCGTCACCCTCGATTGGGTTATCCCCGAAATAGAGCAGTGGCTCCGTGTCAATCCCGCATTGCCGGCCATCAAGCCGTTCGCCATTGGTACCCCTGCACCAGACACGCAACAGCTCCAAAAGCAGCTGATGAGCCAGGCCTGGCAAATGCGCGGCAATGATTTCAGCGCGTACGAGCCGTTTTATCAGGCAGCCCTCGAACAACGCATTGGTTTGCCCGTCGCCAAAGCCTCTACGGCGACCTACAACGGCAAAACCTACACGATTCTGCCGTTCGCCCAAGATACGTTGTATATGGAAGTCCCCGGCTGGAACCGGCCAGCCAGCATGTGGCAGACCATCGGCACCACCGTGCCTGCAGAAAAGACGTTCGAACGGTTCCTCCTCGACGAGACCCTCCGGGCCGGCGGGACAAGCTTTCGCCCCGACAACCCGTTTCATCTCTTTCTGTTTGCCAATCGCTTCGTCGGCCCGCCGCTCGCCCCAGCAGCTATGCGTGACATCGGCGGTGTGATGTACGTCTATCAGGTCTTTGCGGGCAACACCGTCTATGTCCGTGGTGACGACCCGACCAAGGTCGACTGGAAGAAGATGGCGATTGTCAGCGATCTCGGCGGGATGATCGACAGCTGGGCGGTGACGCTCCGCGATACCCTTTTGGCCGAAACGTACCGTGCCATGAAGGTCACCTATGTCCCCGACCAACAGATGCACATCCTCTCGCGGCAATGGGCATTGGGCACGCCGCTCGGTCCCTCGAGCCCCCTCAAAATCGGCGACTCGCAATATGTCTACCAGGTATACGCAGATGATGTGCTCTTTTCGAAGGCACCGGAGTGGAACATCGTCCATCGCCTCGGCACCTTGATGGCCAGCGCACAACGGCGGAATCCCGTAGGAGCACTCTAACGTATGGATGCACGCAGTATTTACGAGCGCGCCGGTGGCGATGCGCCGTTTCGCCTTCTTGTCGACATCTTTTATCGGAACGTCGAGGCAACACCGCTGTTGCGCCCCATGTTCCCCGCCGACTTGGCTGCCGGCAAAGAATGGCAGTTCCTCTTCATCACCCAGTACTTCGGCGGTCCGACGCGCTACATCGATCAACGCGGACATCCGCGCTTGCGCATGCGCCATGCTCCGTTTGTCATCGGTCACGCCGAATCCGATGCATGGCTCCAGTGCATGCTCAGCGCCATGGATGACGTCGGCTTCGCACCGGATATCGACGAAGCGATGCGTACCTACTTTGCCTCGACGGCCCGCTTTATGATCAACAGCGACACCGATAGCCACCGGATTTCACTCGGGTCCAATCCCACGTAGTCAACGACAGGCACAGAAAACCGGGGTGCGTGAGCACCCCGGCTCGAACAGCACTGTGGCGCGCAGAGCGCACCACAGTGTTTCGTTATTTCATGTTGGCGATAACGGCGTCGGCGAATTCGGACGTCTTGACTTCTTTGGCGCCGGTCATCAAGCGGGCAAAGTCATAGGTCACGACCTTGGCATCGATGGTGGCCTCGATGGCGCTGATAATCATGTCTGCTGCCTCGTGCCAGCCGAGGTGGCGGAGCATCATGTCACCGCTGAGGACAACGCTACATGGGTTGACCTTGTCGAGGTTGGCGTACTTTGGTGCGGTGCCGTGCGTCGCCTCGAAGATGGCATGCCCACTGACGTAGTTGATGTTGCCGCCGGGGGCAATCCCGATACCGCCGACTTGGGCAGCCAACGCATCGGAAAGGTAATCGCCATTGAGATTCAATGTGGCAATCACGTCGAAGTCTTCGGGGCGGGTCAACACCTGCTGCAACGTGATGTCGGCGATTGCGTCCTTGACCAGGAGTTTGCCGCTTGCCAATGCAGCTTTTTGCTCTGCATTTGCGTCGGCTTCGCCCTTGGCGGCCTTGGTGCGCTCCCATTGGGCCCACGTGTAGACTTTGTCCCCGAATTCGCGCTCGGCCAGGGCGTAGCCCCAATCCAAGAACCCACCTTCGGTGAACTTCATGATGTTGCCCTTGTGGACCAACGTCACATTGCGGCGCTTGTGGAGCAACGCATATTCGATTGCTGAGCGAATCAAGCGCTCCGAACCGGTGCGGCTCACTGGCTTGATGCCGATACCCACTTCGACGACGTCGTTCGAAATCCCCACCTGACCGTTGAACTCGGCAGTTTTGGCGGATGTCCCAAACCGAATCTTGGCGAAATCCTTGGGGAAGTTGTCTCGGATGAAATCGAGGACTTTGGCAGCCTCGGGGGATCCACCCGCGTACTCGATGCCGGCATAGATGTCTTCGGTGTTCTCGCGGAAGATCACCATGTCGACCTTTTCGGGGGTTTTGACCGGTGACGGCACACCAGTGAACCAGCGCACGGGGCGCAAGCAGACGTACAAGTCGAGCATCTGGCGCAGAGCCACATTGAGGCTCCGCATGCCCTTGCCGATGGGGGTGGTCAGCGGGCCTTTGATACCCACCAAATAGTGATTGAAGGCTTCGACGGTGGCGTCGGGCAACCAATTGCCGGTTGACGTGAACGCCTTTTCGCCGGCGAGCACTTCGAGCCATTCGATGCTCCGTTGGCCTTTATATGCTTTGGCAATGGCTGCATCAAAAATGCGCACACTGGCGTGCCAAATATCTGGACCTGTACCGTCCCCGATCACAAAGGGAATGACCGGATTGTTTGGGACGTTGAGCTTGCCATCACGAATCGAAATAGCCTCGCCCTTGGATGCACGAATTGTGTTGCTCATCTGCCTTGCCTCATTCAAAAAGTGCCGATTAGCCACACTACACCATACGGAGTAGCCTGCGCGTTTCGCGACAGTATAGCACAGCATCCCCACCACGTATGCACGCCCCGTCATTGCACAGGTTGTGGTACCATATGAACATGTTTTGCACACCTTCAGGGCAGGGCGTAACTCCCTACCGGCGGTAAGTCTGCTCCAGACAAGCCCGCGAGCAACCCACGTTGCACGATCTGGTGAGATTCCAGAGCCGACGGTACAGTCCGGATGAAAGAAGGTGTGTGCTGATGAATTACTTTGTGTTGCTGTGCACGCCATAGCAACACGAGTGTGCGTCTGCACCACTGCCCTGCACCTGTATGAGCAGTGATTTTTTATGACGCAACACCAGTACAATCAGTCTGCGTATCTTCGTTCCATTGCGTGCGCAGCCTCGGTGTGTGGCCGTACAAGCCCTAATCCTGCTGTGGGTGCAGTTGTTGTCCGAGACAACGCGATCATCGCTTGGGGGGCCACACAACCGCCCGGCGGGAACCATGCCGAACGGCAGGCGTTGCTACAGGCTGGGCCTGCGGCACAGGGCGCCGACCTCTATGTGACCCTCGAACCATGTACATTCCACGGCCGCACCCCGCCATGTACCGACGCTATTATTGCGGCGGGCATTGCCCGGGTGTTTTTTGTGATGCGTGACCCTGACCCACGAATGCATGGCGGCGCCGCAGAAGTCCTCAATGCCCACGGGATTGACTGCATCCAGATACCCTCCGACGACGATGACATCCGCCTGCAACTCGCACCGTTTTTTCTGCGTATCCAGCAACAGCGACCATGGTTGACATGGAAGTATGCGATGAGTCTCGACGGCAAAATCGCTACCCACACCGGCATGAGTCAGTGGATCAGCACCGGCGCGAGCCGGGCGATGGTCCATGCAATCCGCAACCGTGTCGATGCCATCATGACCGGCAGCGGGACAGTCCTCAGCGACGACCCGTTGCTGACGATCCGTCTCGCCGATACCATCAGCGAGCGGCAGCCGCTCCGTGTCGTCATCGATAGTCGCGGCCAATCACCAGTTACGGCCCGGGTGTTTGACCAACGGGATGCTTCGACGATGGTTTTTTGTACGCTTGATGCACCGCCCGTATGGCAGCACGACCTGCTGCAGCGCGGCGTACAGGTCGTCTGTCAACCAATCAACGGCCATGTCGATCTGCACCAGGCGATGCATCAGCTGAGTGCGCGCGGGGTCAACCACGTGCTCCTCGAAGCAGGCGCAGGATTGGCCGGGGCGTGTGCAGACGCACAGCTCATCGACGAAATTCATAGTTTCATAGCGCCGGGGCTCATCGGCAATCATCGTGCGCCGGGACCATTGGCAGGCATGGGGATCGACCAGCTCAACGACTGGCGTGCGTTCCGTTTTGTCGGTCAAGACCTCAATGGCGGCGACATCCACTTGCATGCCCTCCACCACCGAATCGACACACTCTTTCAACCCGCTGACCAAGGAGTCACCACATGTTTACCGGTATCGTAGAGGAACAAGGCCACATTCTCGTGGCCGAAACGAATCATACGCGCGACAACACGCTCACCATCGCTGCGCGCACAGCGCTCATCGGGACCGCCATCGGCGACAGCATCTCTGTCTCGGGCGTGTGTCTCACCGTCACGCACCTGACCGACGAATCGTTCAATGTGGGTCTGTCACCCGAAACACTGCGTTGCACCAACCTCGGTGAACTCCGGGTCGGCAGTGCGGTCAATCTCGAGCGCGCACTGACCTATGGTGGCCGGATGGGTGGACATTATGTGCAGGGGCACGTCGACGGCGTCGGCCACATCAGCGCAATCCGTGCCGAAGGCGAATCGAAGTTCATCACCATCACGCCCCCTGCCGAGTTGCTTACCTACATCGTGATGAAGGGCTACATCGCGATTGATGGCGTCAGCTTGACGGTTGCAGCCCTCGATGCGACGAGTTTTGGGATTGCCATGATTGCACATACCCAATCCGTCGTCACCATGGGGCAGCAGGCAGTCGGCACGCCGGTCAACATCGAAGTCGACATCATGGCCAAATACATCGAACGCATGATTACCCCATGGAGAGCACAGCATGTTGACACCGATTGACCAAATCCTCGACGAACTCGCCCAGGGTCGCATGATTGTGGTCGTCGATGACGAAGACCGCGAAAACGAAGGCGATCTCATGTGTCTCGCAGACGCGGTGACGCCTGCACATATTGCATTCATGGCAGTACATGGACGCGGGTTGATTTGTCTGGCACTCGACGGCGACATCTGCGATGCGTTGGCTCTCGCGCCGATGGTCGCTCACAATCGCTCAGGGACAGGCACGGCGTTCACGGTGTCAATCGAAGCCGCATCGGGCATTACGACCGGCATTTCGGCGGCAGATCGGGCCCGCACCATTGCAGTAGCCATCGATGCGGCGAGCACGTCTGCAGACATCGTCAGCCCAGGCCATGTGTTCCCCCTGCGGGCACGTGCCGGCGGGGTGCTCGAGCGACCCGGCCACACCGAAGCAGCAGTCGATTTCGGACGTTTGCTCAATCGGCGTCGGGCCGGTGTCATCTGCGAAATCATGAACGACGACGGTACGATGGCACGTCGCCCACAGCTCGAAGTGTTCTGTCGCGTGCATGGGCTTTCGCTTACCAGTGTGGCCCAACTCGTCGAATATCGGCGGACCATCCTGCAAGAATCAGACGCAACCATGCCATCGTTGATGTACGGCAACTAAAGAAAGGGTACCCACATGACCACCTATCAGGGCCAGTTTATTGGGAACGGTTTGCACATCGCCATCGTGGTAAGCCGCTGGAACGATATCATCACGCAACGCCTCCTCGACGGCGCCCACGATACCTTGGCGCGCCACGGCGTGCAGCCCACCGACATCGATGTGGCCTGGGTCCCAGGGTCGTTTGAATTGCCCATCGTCGCCAAAAAGTTCGCCGAAAGCGGCCGCTACCACGCAGTCATTGCATTGGGTTGTGTAATCCGTGGCTCGACGAGTCATTACGACCATGTGACATCGGGCGTCACCTCGGGGATCGCCCAGGTCGGGGTCCAAACGGGTGTTCCGTGCATTTTTGGTGTCGTAACGACCGAATCCATCGAGCAGGCAATTGAACGCGCCGGCAGCAAAATGGGCAACAAAGGATCCGAAGCGGCCATGGCAGCCATCGAAATGGCATCCCTCCTCCGCCAAATCCCCAGTTAACACACCCCGCAACGGTTTCACCGCTGACCGAACGGTGCGTGGTACAGAGAGGGCACTACCGCCTTCGGCGTACCACGCACCCTTTCTATCCGACGGCCCATCAGACCGACCGACCGCCAACGCGCAGGCTGTTTGACACCGACGACAAACAGCATATAATGACGCGAGGTAAAACTCTCCTTCTAGACTGTTTCGAGGATATGACCATGCTCGACGCATACGTTCCCCTATTGGCAATGGTCGGCATTGCACTCTTTATTGCGGTGTTTGTGCTGTCCGTGTCGCGTATCCTTGGGCCACAGAAGCCGACGGTCCGCAAGTTGGCCCCGTACGAATCCGGCATGGAGCCAATCGGCGAGGCGACGGCGCGGTTCCCTATCAAGTTCAACTTGATCGCGATGATCTTCATCTTGTTTGATGTCGAAGTCATCTTCTTCTTTCCCTATGCACTGGTCTATCGCCAACTGGGCATCCCCGGCTTGTTCGAAATGGGAAGCTTCGTGCTGGTGTTGCTGGTCGGTCTGACGTATATCTGGAAAAAGGGAGCGCTCACATGGGACTAGAGACCAAAGCCGGTGATATGGGCGTCGTCACGACGTCACTCGAAACCGTCGCGAATTGGGGCCGCACCAATGCCATGTGGCCGCTTTTGTTTGGTTTGGCATGCTGCGCCATCGAAATGATGGGCGCACAAGGTGCCAACTACGACCTCTCACGCTTCGGGATGGAAATCAACCGAGCCTCACCCCGCCAAGCTGACCTGATCATCGTCGCAGGCCGCGTGTCACGCAAGATGGCTCCGGTCATCCGCCGCTTGTACGACCAGATGTCCGAGCCCAAGTGGGTCATCGCCATGGGCGATTGTGCGTCGTGCGGAGGCGTGTTTAATAACTACGCAATCGTCCAGGGCGTCGACGAAGTCATCCCCGTGGATGTCTATGTCGCAGGCTGCCCACCGCGCCCCGAAGCCCTCATCGATGGGATTGTTCAACTGCACGCCAAAGTAGAGCGCATGAAGTTGGACGGTACGCTCCGCGATCGCGCACCGATTCACGTCTAAGACGAAGGACCTCCCATGGACAACACCACTATTAGCACGCGCCTGACCGAACAATTCGGCGCTCGGATTCAACGCTTCGACAGTCACCGCGGTGGCGATTTGGTGGCGTATATCAGCGCAGCAGATCTGATCGACGTGGCTACCTTTCTGCGCGACGACGACGAGATGTCGTTTTCGTTCCTCGAAAACCTCTGTGGCGTCGACTATCTGGGCCGCACACCGCGGTTCGAAGTCGTGTACCACTTGTTGTCGATGAAAAACCGCGTACGGGTCTGTCTCAAGGTCGGCCTCGACGCGACCAACCCGACCGTGCCTTCGTTGACCGGTATGTGGCAGACAGCCAACTATCAAGAGCGCGAAGCGTATGACATGTTTGGCATCATCTTTACCGACCATCCGGGTCTCGACCGCATCTTGATGCCCGAGGACTGGGTCGGGTTCCCACAGCGTAAAGACACACCACTCGGGTACGAGGAAGTCGCCTTTACGTTCAACCAAGCCCAGATCGACGCCCACAAGCCTTTTGCAAAAGAATAAGGCGAAAGAGGGATTATGACCATTATCGATCATTCACTCTCGGTCCCCTCCCCACGGAGCATCACCGAGCCCGCATTGGCCGGCAAAACCGAGACGATGGTCCTCAACATGGGACCGCATCACCCGAGTACACACGGTGTGCTTCGTTTGGTCGTCGAACTCGACGGCGAGACGGTCGTCAATGTCGCCCCCGACATGGGGTATTTGCATACGGGCATCGAAAAAAGCATGGAGTCCAAGACCTATCAACAGGCCTTGGTGATGACCGATCGCACCGACTATCTCGCACCCCTGTCCAACAATCTGAGCTACGTCCTGGCGGTCGAAAGCCTGCTCCAGTGCGAAATCCCGGAGCGTGCCCAAACGGCGCGTGTATTGTTGGTCGAACTGCAACGCATCTCGAGCCATTTGGTCTGGTTGGGCACACACGCCCTCGACTTGGCGGCAATGAGTGTGTTTTTGTACGGGTTCCGCGAGCGTGAGCAAATCCTCGACATCTTCGAAATGGTCTCTGGCGCACGCATGATGACCAGCTATTTCCGGGTTGGTGGATTGGCCTACGATCTGCCGGAGGGCTTCTTCCCTGCAGTCAAAGCACTCACCGACGTGATGCCGTCACGCATCGACGAATACGAATCGTTGCTGACCAACAACATCATCTGGAAGCAACGCACCATGGGCATCGGCGCCATCGATAGTGCCGCTGCACTGCAGTACGGCATGACCGGCCCTGGGTTGCGGGCTACGGGTGTTGCATGGGATCTCCGCAAAGCAATGCCGTACAGTGGCTACGAAAACTACACGTTCTCGATCCCCACTGCCACCAACGGTGACATCTATGATCGCTACCTCGTCCGCATGGCCGAGATGCGTGAGTCGGTCAAAATCGTCGAACAGGCTTACACACGCCTCAAGGCGATGGGACCAGGGCCATGGCAGACGAGTGATCGCAAGATTGCCCCGCCACCCAAAATCGAAATCACCGAAAGCATGGAATCACTCATCCACCACTTCAAGTTGTGGACCGAAGGCTTCAAGCCTCCACGCGGTGACGCCATGGTCGCAATCGAATCACCCCGCGGTGAATTGGCTACGTACATCGTCAGCGATGGCAGTCCCAAGCCATACCGCGTCCATATGCGGGCTCCGTCGTTCATCAATCTGCAGGCACTGCCACACATGGCCAAAGGTCAGTTGATGGCCGACCTCGTCGCATTGATTGCCTCGCTCGACCCCGTGCTCGGTGAAGTGGATCGTTAAGCGGTGCAGACCGCCCACCAGGTAGGATGCTCTATGTCACTCCGTCAGACACACGGCGCCGAGATCGATGCCATCTTGGCCCGA
Source organism: Chloroflexota bacterium (assembly GCA_003670675.1). GTDB lineage: Bacteria > Chloroflexota > Chloroflexia > Chloroflexales > Roseiflexaceae > UBA965. Next base: position 493 of record QWQY01000020.1, on the reverse strand, counting down.
TACCCCCACAAGCGCAGTGCTATTTTGGCATTGCTCTATATTGCTCAGGATACGTATGGTCGCCTGACCGATGCCGCCATTCGTGAGGTTGCCGAGATTATCGACACCAACCCCACCGATGTGTTCGAAGTCGTTGGGTTCTACACGTTACTGTATGATGACAAAGTCGGCAAAGTCGTGTTGCAAGTCTGCGACGATGTCCCGTGCGGGTTCTGTGGTGCCGAAGAGCTTGTCAGCACCCTCGAGAACAAACTCGGTATCAAAAGCGAAGAGACCACGGCAGACGGCTTGTTCACGCTCCAACGCGTCAAGTGTTTGGCAGCCTGCAACCGCGCACCGTTGCTCCAAGCAAACCTCGACTACTACGGCGAACTCAGCACTCCCGAAAAGGTCGACGAACTGTTGACCCAACTACGGACCCGCATCGCAAACAACGACAACATCAGCATTTCGGGCCGCAACGCCACCTTGTAATGACGGTGTCAACCCCCGG
>QWQY01000002.1 GCA_003670675.1 Chloroflexota bacterium | reverse complement strand
TACGAATCGCGCTACTGGTCCGGTGAGCCGATTTTGCCGGTGGTGCACAACGGCGTGCTCGCGCTGTGTCGGTGGGGGAACCGCAACGAGACGCGTGCATATCCACCAAGCGGGTGGGCCAAACACGAGAGTTATGCGGCAGGGGTCTGGGATCGGTACCAGCCGACGATGGTGACAGTCCCGCTCGTGGCGGGCTACGAAAAAGGGGTGTGGTACGGGATAGACCATGGAGTACGTGGACTGGTAGTCGGTGCAGGTGCCGATCAGCGCGTCTACATGCTGACCACTGCTGCTGACGCGGCCTACGCCCAGTTGACAGACCATGACCGCATGCCGTGGCTGATCGATCAGACGGTGGTCGTGCCGCACGCAGGGAGCCGCAGTCAGCTCCGCTTATGGTGAGCGGGTGAGGGTGACGGTAATGCGGCCGCGGTAGCGACTACTGCCGTCGGTGTTGGTGGCGACGTGTTCTGGGGGGGCGCCGAGGAAGCTCGGCGTGCCCAATTGGGTCCACTCGGCACCGTAGGTGTCGGTGAGGTGTGCACTCAGGGCGTTCTGGAACGACGCATCGAGCGTGACATCAGCGGGGACATCGACCTCGAGGAGCACGCTGATGGTCTGGCCGTCGGCCTGCCAGGGTTGCCAATCGGTGCCGCCGTTGCTGAGGACCAACATCGCGACACAGAGGATGACGGCTACCACAAAGGCAAAGACGCGCCAGCGGGTCTGCGGGGCGATGACGATGGCAGCATGTTCCATCGTGACCGAGCGTTCGCTACTGCGGTCGATATCGGCTGCGGCTGCTTCGATGTGTTGGGCAAAGGCGAGATCGAGCTCGTGCGTCTGGATGGAATTGTCATCGGGGTCGGTGATGACGGTCGTGATGTAGGCGGCGCTGATGTCGTCGGTGAGGAGCGTTGCTGGGGCAGCGACGACAGGTGCTGTCGCCGAGGCGAGGTACTCGGGCTCGGTAGGCAAAAACAACGGCGCCGACATCGGAGCAATGGGGGTGTTGGGGAATGTGTGCGGGGTAGATGCGACGGTGGGGATGGGCGATGTCGCGCCGAGAATGGCGAACTGGACCGTCTCGTCGCCGCGCAAGACCGTGCGTATCGAGTCGCGCATCTCGAGAATGCTGGTGAACCGGTCGGTGGGGTCTAGCTGGAGCGCGGTCGAAAGAATGGCTGCGGTATTGGCAGATACCCCAGGCACCAGCTCGCGGATGGGGGTATAGGTAAACGGCTTGTGGCCACGCGGGTCGCGCCCGCTGAGCAGGTGGTGCATGGTGGCGCCGAGGGCATAGATATCGGCAGATGGCGAAATATCGCCGCGATACTGCTCGGGTGGGGCATAGCCGGGCGTCCCCATGATGTTGCCGCGCTGGCTGTTGGTGAAGCGGGCGATGCCGAAGTCGATCATCGTGACCGTGCCGTCCGTGTCGTACATGATGTTGGACGGTTTGACGTCGCGGAAGATGACCGGGTTGGCCTGATTGTGCAGATAGTGCAGGATATCGCAGACCTGATTGGCGATGCCCAACACGGTCGATTCGTCGAGCATGCCGCGTTGACGCAGGATGTCTTCGAGATCGGTGCCACGCACGTAGTCCATGACGATGTAGACGCGACCATTGTCGATGATACAGCTATAAAAGCGCGGAATCCCCGGGTGGGCCAGGGTCGCGAGCAGTCGTGCTTCGATGGCACAGCGTTGGAATGCCTCGACCGTGCGTTCGGGATCGAGCGGCAGCATGATTTCTTTGATTGCATAAGTGCGATGCGTGCTGTCGTCGATGGCTTCGAAGATGACCGCTTGGCCGCCGGTCTTGATGAGGCGTGTCAGCGAGTAGCGCACCGCACCGTCGACGAACGAAAGGGCATGCCCACAAAAACGGCACGTGTCGGCACGACGCGGATTGATGCGTCGGCAACTCGGGCAGAGGATGTCGGAACGGCTGGTCATGCCAGGATGCCTCGATGTCTCAGGAACGGCGGTCGAAAATCGCCAGCGTCTCGAAGTGCGGTGTCTGCGGGAACATGTCGTAGCCGATCAGTGAGGTCAGCTCGTAGCCCTCGGCGAGGAGTTTGGCATCCTCGATTTGGGACAACGGATTGCACGACACATAGACGACACGTTGCGGCCGGTGACGGAGAATTTCTTTACAGACGGGAGCACCCAAACCGACCCTCGGTGGGTCTACGACCATTGTATCAAATGTGCGGTTGGTATTTCTTAAGAATTCAGCCACATCGGCGACTTCGGCAGTGACATTGGTGTGGTGGTTGGTTTGGATATTTGCTTGGCAGAGGTCGATACTCTCGGCGAATGATTCGACACAGTGGACAGACTGGGCGGTTGCGGCGAGATGGAGGGCGATAGTGCCGACGCCACCATATAGGTCAGCGACGTGTTGGCCGGCCGGCACGGCAGCACCGATGTGGGCGAGCATGTCATCGAGTAAATAGACGTTGTTTTGGAAGAATGTATTGGGGCCAATGTGTAAGGTGTTTGCACCGATGCGCATGGGCAACAGCGGTGAGCCCCAGTGTTTGTAGGGGGTCCCAAACGAGACATCGGCAGGTGAGTCGTTGCGCAACCAATGGATGCCGACGATGGCCGGATTGGCCAGGGCTGCCTGGGCGACGGATGCGATGGCTACCTCGGCGTTGTCGTCGGGTGCAGAGGTGATGAAGGCCAGCATGTAGCGGTCATCGGGGCTGCGACGAACGACGATATAGCGCAAGATGCCTTCGTGGCTCCGCAGATTGTAATCGGGGACGCCGGCGGCGATGAGTTGTTGCCAGATGGCGTGCGCAATGGCAAAGGCGTCGGTGGGTATGAGATGGCAGGTCGTCAGGTCAATGATGTAGTTGAACTTGCCGCCGCGGCGTAGTCCGAAGCGCCCTTTGCTGGCGATGAAATCCATGCGGGTGCGGTAGTGCAACGGGTCGGGGGATGCCACGACGGTTGGGGTGGGGATGCTACTGGTCAGGGTGTCAGCCCAGAGGGCAATGAGGGCCTGGGTTTTGGCTGCGATTTGGTCGGGGTAGATGATATCTTGGAAGGTGCACCCGCCGCACATGTCGCTCGGTGGCGCATGTGGGCAGAGCGGGGTGATTTTGACGGCGTTTTTCGCATGGAGGATGATTTCGCGGCGGAACAATTTGGGTGTCAGCATAACGGCCTTTTGTTGGTGCGGGTCTGTCTAGTGTAACTGAAAAAACATGACATCCCGGACGTGTCGGTGACGCGGGGCGTGGCCGCGCGGGCCGCCGGAGGCGGTTTTGCCCTGCTACATAACGTGGAGCACATACGAAAATCATCTGTACTTAAGGTGACTGCGCTATAGTACGTCATACGTGGGCGTCGAGGCCTGCGCTATCGTGCATCGTTGCCTTTCTGGCGATTTCGCAAGAGAAAGACACCCCATGCAATCACCCAAACGAATTCTGATTTTGACAACGGATGCGGGCAGTGGGCACCGCAGTGCGGCCGCAGCGATTGAGCGTGAGGTCAGCCATCTGTGCGAGACGCGGGTGGTCAACCCGGCGCATCATCCGCTTGCGTCGACGACGCTGGCCCAGGCCGAGAAGTTTTATCTCGAGATGGTCCGTGACGCGCCTGAACACTATGACTTTGCGCATGCCATGACCGATGTACCGGGTCTCGATATGTTCCTCGAGTTTACCTTGTCGTCGGCGGTGCGTAACTCGCTCGAGGCGATCCTGGCCGAATACCAGCCTGATGTGGTGGTCAGCGTCTACCCATTGTTTACGCGGATTATTTCGCATATCCTCAAGCCGGCCCAGCGACCGCGGTTGATAACCGTTGTCTGTGATCTGGGCAACGTGCACCGTGCCTGGTTTAATCGGGTCGACGATTGCGTGGCAGTGCCGACGGCGCTGGTGCGCGAAAAGGCACGCAAATGTGGGATCGAAGCGCAAAAAATCGTCCACACTGGGTTGCCCATTGATGCTGGCTATCGTGCCATGCGGGCGCCAAAGGCAGAGCTTCGCCGTGACCTCGGCTGGGACCCCGAGTTGCCTACCCTGTTGTTGTTGAGTGGTGGCGCAGGGGTCGGGCCGGTGCTCGAGATGGCGCAGGCGGTCGATGCACACACATTGCCGTGCCAAATTGCCATTGTGGCCGGTCGCAATCAAGATTTGGCGGCAGCGTTGCGGGCGCAGACGTGGCGCAACCCGACGCATGTCTATGATTTTGTGCCGTTGGTCGATTTGGTGCACGCGACCGATATTGTCGCCTCGAAGGCAGGAGGCTTGACGGTCAGCGAGTGTATGGCGGCAGGCAAACCGATGGTCTTTTATGGAGAGGCGCCGGGCCAAGAAGGCGGCAATCGGACATATGTGATTGCACACGACGCCGGTTTGTGGGCCGAAAACGCGCGCAACTTCGTCGATTATTCTCATATTTTGTTGGCCAGCCCGGCCTTGCGCGCGTCGATGTCGGATGCCGCCCGGCGCATCGGCTACCCCGATGCAGCAGTGGCGGTAGGTCGCGAAGTCGAACGACTGTTGCAGATGGGCCCCGTGATGGGTGCAGGCCGCACCAAAAAGCCCAGCCCACTGGTGGTGCCGCTCGAGCGTTAGTTGTTCGTACGGCGCCATACCTGCGTCGCAGCACCAAGACAGATGCTCACGCAGGCCAGCCAGCCGGCAATCAACAGTGCAGACCAGTCAGCAAGTGCCGTGTGCGGCAGATACCAGACCCACCAGTCGCCCGGATGGCGGTTGGTGGGTTCGTAGTACCATGCCCAGCGCCGGATGGGTTGGGTGGGCATGGGGGCAGTACTGGCGTCGCTGATGCGCGCCAGGGCGGGGGTAGAACGAATGTCGAGGAGCGTCGGTCCGAGGTCGTCGTCGCGGTCGCTCAGACCGAGGGCGCGGGCGTTCCAGGGTGTGCTACGGAGCGTGTAGTGTTGCATACCGGCACGACTGAGCAGATGGATGCGTCGGAAGGTGCCCGCGGGGATAGGGTACTGGGCATCGTCCCCTACCTGCAAGAGCATTGCTGACGCAGCGGCTTGTTCGGGGCGGCGATCGTCGAGGTGCAGGCGCAGGATGCTGAGCGGTTCGAGGCGACAGCTGAATGTACTGGCGCCATTGCTCCGCTGCCAGAGGTGCCCATCGACGGCTTCGCTGGGGTGCCAGTTCGTCTCGATGCGGCAGGTCTGGGCTGATACGGTGCTGCTACGCAGGCGATCCCAGAGGATACGGGCGTGGGCGATGGGGGGGATCTCGCGCGGGACAGGCAGGTTCGAATCAATCGAAAAATTCACCGCGGCGCCGAGGAAGGTGATGCCGATACCCAGCACGACGGTGAGTTGGGCGGCGGACCGAACGATGCGCGATTGCGTCGCCCAGACGCCAGCGGCGACGAGGAGCGCAGCAGGAATGATGGGTACGAGGAAGCGTGGCCCCCACACCCCGCCGCCGTCCCATGCGCTCCACGAAGCATACAGGAGCAGATGCGTCAGGACGAGGCCCAGGGCGCTCGACAACAAGCGGCGGTCATGGTGCCACCAATAGCGCGCACCGACGGGGATCCAGATGACGAATGGCGCATACCAGATGAGTCCACTGCCGCCGGATGCGAGCAGACCGGTCAAACCGGTCAGAAACGGCGTGTCGAAGGCGGTCGATTCGGTGCCGTAGCCGGTCGCAAAGAAGGTGCCGTAGCGCAGGACATTGTAGGTGCCCCACAGGGCGATGCCGGGGATGACGCCGGCGCAGGCAGCCAGTACGGTCCTCCGGCGCAACGGGGCGGTCCAGTCGGCGGCGGTAGCCAGGATGGGGATGGCCACGACGGCAGCGATGCGGGTAGGTAGGATCAAGCCCGCACAGAGCACCGCCAGGAACACGCTGCCGGTAGTAACGGGTCGGCGTGTCGCACTGGCGAGGCTGGCGGTGATGAGGAGCATGGTGAGGGGCTCGGAAAAAAACGACCGTGCGTATGGCCAGAGGCATGCGCCGGCAGCCGCGCACACGAGGGTCCAGATGCGCCCCGAACGGGGTAGCGTGGTTCGGTTGAGGAGCACCGCGAGGCAGGCAATCGTGGCGGCGGTGATGGGTGCATTGACAAAACTAGCCAGCAGACGCACCGCGTCAGTGGCAGCAAGTGTGCCAGGGGTGCTGATAAGCGCGACCACGACACTGATGGGAACGATGAGGAGGGACGGGAGAATACCGTACGAGGCATAGCGACCGTAGTTGATCCCGTCGCGCAGGGCAGACCACGGCTGCCCATCGGCGTGACGCAGGGCGACGGATTGGGTGTGCACGATTGCGTCGCTGACGGCAATCATGGTTTCTTCATCGGGGGCGTAGGTGTGGCCGCTGGCAGTGAGGATATAAAAGGCACAGCAAAGCCAAAAAACCAGCCATGGACGGATGTGTGCGGATGGAATGGTGACCTCTGCAGATGGGAATCGTGTCACCGCTATCATAGCGTATCGGTATGCGACACGTGAAAACGCGGGTCGGTGCATTGCACCGACCCGCGTTTGTGGGGAGAGGGATGGACTAGAAGTCCATGCCGCCGCCGCCTTGTGGCATAGGAGCTGCCTTGTCTTCGGGCAGATCGGCGATCAGGGCCTCGGTGGTGAGGATCAGAGCGGCAATCGAGATTGCGTTCTGAACAGCACTGCGGGTGACCTTGACCGGGTCGATGATGCCTTCTTTGACGAGGTCGATGAACTCGCCGTTCATCACGTTGTAGCCCAGGTTGGTGTTCTTCTTCTCGGCCTGGATGCGGCGGACTGCGTCGATGATGACGGAGCCTTCTTCACCGGCATTGCGGGCCAAGATGCGCATTGGCTCTTCGAGCGCACGGCGCAGGATGCGGATGCCATAGGTCTCGTCTTCGTGGGCAACTTTGACGTTGTCGAGGGCCGAGATGGCATTGATCAGGGCTACACCACCGCCAGGGACGATACCTTCTTCGACTGCTGCGCGAGCGGTCGACAAGGCGTCTTCGACGCGGTGCTTCTTTTCTTTGAGCTCGGGCTCGGTCGAACCACCGACCTTGAGGACTGCGACGCCGCCGGCGAGCTTGGCCAAGCGCTCCTGCAGCTTTTCGCGGTCGAAGTCGCTGGTGGTGGAGTCGATCTGGGTGCGGATCTGCTCGATACGGGCCTTGATGGCCTTCTCGTTGCCGTTACCTTCGATGATGGTGGTGTTGTCCTTGTCGGAAACGACACGGCGGGCACGACCAAGGTCTTCGATGGTGGCGGAGTCGAGCTTGCGGCCGACTTCTTCGGAGATCAACGTACCACCGGTGAGGATGGCGATGTCTTGAAGCATGGCCTTACGGCGATCGCCGAAGCCAGGAGCCTTGACACCCAGGACGTTGACGGTACCGCGGAGCTTGTTGACAACCAGGGTTGCCAAGGCTTCGCCGTCGATGTCTTCGGAGATGATGACCAAGTTCTTGGTGACGGTGAGAGCCTTCTCGAGGACCGGCAAGATCTCTTGGATGGCGCTGATCTTCTTGTCGGTGATGAGGATGTATGGGCTCTCGAGCTCGGCTTCCATGCGCTCGGAGTTGGTGACGAAGTAGGCCGAGATGTAGCCACGGTCGAACTGCATGCCCTCGGTGTATTCCTTTTCGAAGGCGATACCCTTGGACTCTTCGACGGTGATGACGCCATCTTTGCCGACTTTTTCCATCACTTCGGCGATGATTTCGCCGATTTCGCGGTCAGCGGCCGAGATGGATGCCACGTGGGCGATGTCGGCGCGATCGCGGATGGGGGTTGCCATCTCGCGCAGCTTGGCGATGAGGGCTTCGGCACCACGGTCGAGACCGCGGCGGATCATCATCGGGTTGGCGCCAGCAGCGACCATCTTGAGGCCTTCGGTAACGATGGCCTGTGCAAGGACGGTTGCGGTGGTGGTACCGTCGCCGGCGATGTCATTGGTCTTGGTGGCGACTTCGACCAACAAGCGAGCGCCCATGTTTTCGAATGGGTCTTTGAGTTCGATTTCCTTGGCGACCGTGACACCGTCGTGGGTGACGGTCGGAGCGCCGAACTTCTTGTCGATGGCGACGTTGCGGCCGCGAGGTCCCAAGGTGGTCTTGACGGCGTCAGCGACGGCATCTACACCACGCTTGAGGGCGCGACGAGCCTCTTCGTTGAAATAAAGTTGCTTAGGCATGTGTTTCCACTCCTCAAATCAGACTGGTAGTTGGATTAACCCTGGATGACGCCGAGGATGTCTTTTTCGGCCAAGACGAGGTAATCCACGTCGTCGACCTTGTACTCGGTGCCGCTGTACTTGGCGAACAGGACCTTGTCACCGACCTTAACACTCATCGGTACCAATGCACCTTCGTCCGTGCGGCGACCATCGCCGACAGCGACGATTTCGCCCTCCATGGGGCGTTCTTTGCTGGCGGTGTCTGGGATGAACAAGCCGCCCTTGGTCTTTTCCTCGCGCTCTGCCGGTTTGATGACAACCCGGTCGGCCAGCGGTCGGATGCGGAAGTTTGCAGCCATAGTGACGCTTCCCCTCATCTGCGATACATACATTTAGCAGTCAAACAGCTCAACTGCTAACCATACCTAACTATAGATAAAGCATCATCCCTTGTCAAGAGAAAACTCGCACTCAAGGAGTGCGAGTGCTAAATCTAACAAAGAATTAGTAATCTGGAGGTAGGGCGAGAATGCGTGAGTAGGGAGTAGGGAGTAGGGAGTAGTGAGTAGTGAGTAGTGAGTAGTGAGTAGTGAGTAGGGAGTAGGGAGTAGTGATAAGCCCCCAGCCCCTGGCACGCATCGTCTGATATCAACGGTATTGCGTGCAAATCAGTGAGAACGCGTAGCTACTGCCACTGGATTCCATACTCTTTGACCATCCATTGATAGGTCGGGTCGAGGGTTGCGCGCAGTGCATCGCGGGTCGTCTGAGAGACGTGACTGTGTTCGCCCTGTCCAGCGTTGGCCTGCGGAACGGCCCGTTCAAGTGAAATCATAGGCGTTCCGATGTGGCGCAGCAATCGTTGCCAAGCCCGCGGGTCGTTTGCAAAGAGATCTTCGCTACGGAGCACGAGCAGCTGATCGGCGTGGAAGAAGCGCCGATAGTGCAAAATGTGCTGTTCGTAGCGGCTCCGCGCAACGTAGCTGTTGGATTGATGGGCTTGATCACGACTCCCCGGTATACGCAGTCGTTCGAGTGCACCGGAGAGGCGCTCAGACTCTGCTGCAAGTGCGTCCTCAATGCTGAGAGATTCTTTGCCACGACGAATCTCGTGGTAGTACTGCGAAATCGCGCGCTCTACCGGGTCACGCACCAAATACACCAAACGAACGGTCGGAATCAACGCTGCAATGCGTGCTGCGGCATGCGGATGAAATGCATAGTATGGCGTGATATCGCCACGTAATTGTCCCGGGCGTGACCCCTGATAGTGATCTGCGTACCAGCGCACTGGTTGATCAAAAAACAACGTGAAATAGTGCGTTTCTTTGGTTGCCGGTACGTACACAGAGGGATGATGCAAGAGCCATTCATGCACACTCGTCGTCCCCGCTTTTTGTGCACCGATGACCATAAAGTGTGGCAATTTGAGACCACGCCACTCTTGGATTGCATACCGCCAATTCATCGCATCTATCCCCGTGTACTGCAGGACGTTCAGCCCATGCTACGCTGTGCCACCCATCATGACGTCAGGCAGTACCTGCGTCATTTCTTCCACTGCACTGTAGGCATCACCAAATTTGGGCGGACATTGTGTTTGCGCGTCGAGACGTGTTCGATGACCGAATCAATGAGGGTGTCGCTGAGGAAGTGTGGTTGTAAGCCCAAGTCAATGAGCTTCGAGTGGGCAGCGTTGTAGTAGTGTTCTTCTTTTTCGACGCGCGGATTATTGATGTGGGCAATCTGCGCAGCGATGCCATGTTTGGCTGCAGCATGCACCACGAGGTCGGCGAGTTGCTGCACGCTGAACTGCTCGGTGAACTGATTGAACACACGGAACTCGCCACGTGCCGCAGGCGTATTCAGCGCCAGTTCGACACATGCCAGCGTGTCACGGATGTCGAGGAAGCCGCGCGTCTGCCCGCCTTTGCCATACACACTCACAGGCAGATCACAGACGGCCTGCACGATGAAGCGGTTGAGCGCCGTGCCAAACACCCCGTCGTAGTCAAAGCGTGTCACAAGGCGGGGATCGATCCGCGTCTCGATGGTGTCGAGCCCATAGACCACCCCTTGATTGAGGTCGGTGGCTCGCAATCCCCAGACGCGACAGGCAAACATCATGTTGTGGCTGTCGTGGACTTTGGAGAGATGGTACATCGACCCCGGTTGCTTGGGGTAGGGCAGCGTGTCTGTGCGGCCGTTGTGTGTGACGGTCAGATAGCCTTCTTCGATGTCGATATTGGGGGTCCCATACTCACCCATCGTACCGAGCTTGACCAAGTGACAATCAGGTGCGTGTTCGGCGATTGCATAGAGCAGATTGAGCGTGCCGACGACATTGTTGCTTTGTGTGTAGACCGCGTGGCGCCGGTCAATCATCGAATACGGAGCACTACGTTGCTCGCCGAAGTGCACTACCGCATCGGGTGCGAAGTCGACAAAGAAGCGTTCAAAGAACAAATAATCACACACGTCACCGATCCCGAGCGTAATCTGGTGGCCTGTCAATGCATGCCAGAGCGCCACACGTTCGTGGAGCGAGGGGATATCGGTCAAACTATGCGTGCCCAGTTCGTGATCGTAGCTCCGACGAACGAGGTTGTCGACGATGGCGACATCGTGTCCGCGGGCTGATAGATGCAGAGCAGTCGGCCACCCCAAATACCCGTCGCCGCCGATGACAATGATACGCATACGAATCCTTTTTGAGCGTTTCGCCGTTCGTTGTCCATAGTACCATATGCGATTTTATTGAATCAGTAAATTTTTTTGTATTATAATGGATTGAAGGTTAGAGAAAAAAACGAATTAGGAAGTGTATACGTGGGTACAACTACCAGCGAAAGTCTACTACAAACGACATACATTTTGCCGATGGTTTGGTTTGTACTCATTGCTTGCTTCGTCGCACTACGACTTGGCAAAACATACCGTGTGGTCGGAGTGATTCTTGCAACAGCAGGGGTATTGATTCTGTATCCATCGTATGTGCAGATTTCGGCTATTGTTTTCACGATGGGCTGGCTCGTCCTCAGTGTTGTGCAGATGCTTGCAGGATTGACCCAACGACCCGTTAGCGATGACGAAAATGGATCCACAACAATCCAACAACAGCATACATATCGTCCCGAAATAGACGGGTTGCGTGCCTTTGCGATTATTCCAGTTGTCATCTATCACGCATTCCCAGAACTGCTGCCCGGTGGGTTTATTGGTGTAGATATATTTTTTGTGATCTCTGGGTTCCTCATAACGCAAATTTTGATTGAACAAAATGCCAAAGGAACGTTCAGTTACGCGGGATTTTATGAACGTCGTGCGCGCCGAATCTTCCCGGCGCTGGTGGTGGTTCTGGTATCGGTGCTCGTGGCGGGGTGGTTTGTGTTGTTCCCCGCCGAATACATGGACCTCATTACGCACAGCCTCGCGGGCTCGCTTTTCGTGTCCAATCTGCTCCTGTACAGTCAGCAAGGATATTTCGCTGAGGCGTCATATGCCATCCCATTGCTCCATCTCTGGTCGTTGGGGATTGAGGAGCAGTTTTATATTTTCTGGCCGTTCGTTGTCACGCTGCTTCGAAAAAACCGCAACGGTCTGCTCTGGACGTTCATCGGATTGTGTGCGGCGTCGTTTATTGCGACACAGTATTTACACACAATCGACAATGATGCGGCATTCTACTGGCCAATCTCTCGAGTTTGGGAGTTAGGAATTGGGGGCATCGCAGCTTGGATCCTCTCAAGTTATCACATTACCTATGAACACCCGCGGGTCAGCAAAATAGCCAACGAGCTCAGTTGGATCGGTTTGATTCTCTTGTGTATCGGCTTTGTGATAATCTCGGACGCGACGGTTTTCCCTGGATATAGCGCATTGATACCGACAATTGGGGCATTCATGCTGATATTGGCAGGCGGGAACGGCTGGGTCAGCCGAATCCTTTTTGCGAACAAATTTGCGGTATTCGTCGGACTTATCAGTTATCCGTTATATCTATGGCATTGGCCAATTCTATCGTTTGGAATGATCTATTTCGAAGCCGAGTTTACTCCTTATCTGCGCATTGCAGCAATGCTTCTTGCCGTTGGACTCGCATTTGTAACGTATTGGATGGTGGAGCGTCGGGTACGAACAACCCAAGCGTCAACCAAGGTCGTTCCGACGAGGCGCATAATCGGGGTGATGGTTGGCATGGTGACGGTCTCAACGATTATGGTGCAAACCAACATTTCACAACTCATGAACAACACTAGTCAACGACAAATAGCCGATAGTGTCATGGCACAAATAACCGCCCGGACAAAGATACAAACCTGCGCTGAAGCATCGTTCGAAACGGCTTTTGTTGGTAATTGCAAAGTCGTCACGCACCCTGATCGCGAACGTACCCAATACATCGTTGTTGGCGACAGCATTGCTATGGCCGTATCTTACGCATTACTCGATAGTGCAATCGATCATCCGGTGATCTTGATGGGGAAGGGTGCATGCCCGCCACTACCAGGGATGGAGCGCTATCAACTGACGGGAAATGGCGTATTTGGATGTAACTAGCCAAAGGGGACAACTGGTATCTTCGACACGCTCAAAAACTTCCGCCAGATCGCGATCGCGTGATATTCTTGGTTGGGCGTTATACCGCGATTGAAGGAATCAAGTTCAACAAAAATCATGTCGGAGAGTCCAAGCTCCAGTATCTCAATCGCCCAATCCCCACGACGCGCGAACAAAAGCAGCGAGATTATCGAGATTCTGTCATCGAAATGTTCGAAATCGTCACCAAAATCCCACGCGCGAAGATTGTTTTTGTTTATCAGACGCCAGAACTTCCCTTTAAACTGGAGTATTGTATTTCGCGCAACCTCATGGGTGAAGCGACGGGCTGTGCCATCCCAAGAGCTGACCAAGATGAATTTTTTTCTCAATATCGGAACATCGTTGACGAAGTCCTCAAAGAGTACCCCCAAGTTGATACGATTGACCCATTAAAGACATTTTGTGATGACGAGAAGTGTTACGCAGCCAGAGATGGTCAGTTGTTGTACGACGATGATATCCACGTCAATATTCTCGGTGCGCAGCTGGTCATGGAAGGAGTCACCGAGCGCTACCCGTAGTGTTGACTGCCGCCTGATAACGTGCGGTAGGCTAACACGGCAGTCGTCGCTACGACTGATGATACACACGAATCGTATCGTTTGTTCCGACTGACATGCAGAGCTCTGTACCGTGCTGCGGTGTTGTTGTGTGGTGCTTGGTGGAGTGTATTCACGCCGGTTGATATCAATGAACGGAACGTGTATCATTTTGTTGAGAGAAGAACTGTGAAAGTCATCATCCCAGATGTATACCTTTTTTTTGGTGTGGGTCGTACTCATCAGTAGTTGCATTGCGCTTCGACTCGGCAAATCATTTTACGTGCTTGGTTTGGTTGTCACGGTTGCGGGTGTACTCATCCTGATTCCATCGTTGGTGAAAATCGTAGCACTGACACTCACCATAGGATGGCTTGTTCTCAGCATTGTGCAGATGTTGGCGGGATTGAATCAACGAACCGCACGCGATGACGAGCATGCACCGACACCAACCCCAGATCAACATAAATATCGTCCCGAAATAGACGGTTTGCGTGCGTTCGCGATCATTCCAGTTGTCATTTACCACGCCTTTCCCTCACTCATGCCCGGTGGATTCATTGGGGTAGACATCTTTTTTGTTATTTCAGGCTTCTTAATTACACAAATATTGATTGAGCAAAATGCCAAAGGGACGTTTACATACATAGGATTCTATGAACGCCGGATCCGCCGCATCTTCCCTGCATTGGTGGTGGTACTCGCAACTGTTCTGGTGATGGGTTGGTTTGTGCTATTCCCCGCAGAATACGAAAACCTGATCAGACAGAGCATCGCGGGCTCGCTGTTCGTATCGAACATACTTCTCTACAGTCAAGTCGGCTATTTCGCCCAGGACTCATATGCACTGCCATTGCTCCATCTCTGGTCTTTGGGCATAGAAGAGCAGTTCTATATAGTCTGGCCGGTTGTGATTACGCTGTTGCGCAAACACCGCAATGGTCTCTTTTGGACATTCCTTTTGTTGTGTATTGCATCATTTGTTACGACGCAGTACCTGCATAAGACAGACGACGACGCGGCGTTCTACTGGCCGATATCCCGCTTTTGGGAGTTAGGAATTGGTGGCATTGCTGCCTGGATTGTATCGACATATCGGATCCCTTACACGCAACCGCAGGTACGCAAAATTGCCAGCGAACTGAGCTGGGCAGGATTCATACTGTTGTGTATCGGATTTGTTGTTATCAAAGATAAGACGGTGTTCCCTGGCAATATGGCATTGATCCCGACGGTCGGTGCGTTCATGTTGATTGTCTCGGGAGGGCAATCGTGGGTCAGTCGTGTATTGTTCGCCAACAAATTCGTGGTTTTTGTGGGACTCATCAGCTATCCGTTGTATCTCTGGCACTGGCCAATCTTGTCGTTTGGGATGCTGTATCTCGAAGCCGACTTCACTGCATATCTGCGCATCGGCGCTATCATCCTGTCTGTCGTGCTGGCGTTTTTGACCTATTGGGTGGTAGAGCGGCGCGTACGAGAAACGCGTGAGCAAGCCAAACTGGTACCGACGTGGCTGATTCTGGTGACGATGCTGGGTGTGGTAATGAGCGCAGCGGTGTTTCTGCAATGGCCTATCCCAACGGTTGTCAGTGCACAGTTGAATACACAGACAGCTAAGACTACGCTGGCGAAGATCGCAGCCCGCACCAATATACAAACGTGCATGCAGGCGGGCTTCAAAACTTCCTTTAGAGCGAATTGTAACCTCGTCGCGCACCCTGACAGTACGCGTACGCAATACATTGTCATCGGCGATAGTATTGCGAAGGCATTTGCAACAGCGTTACTCGATCAGACTATAGACCATCCGGTGCTTGTGATGAGAAAGAACGGATGCATACCATTACCGGGCATGGAGCGCTACGGCGCGTCGGACGCTGTCTCGGTAAAGTGTAATGTGCCGCGCGGTATTCCGGCCATCTACGAAACGCTCAAGACTATGCCTGCGGATCGAGATCGAGTGATATTTGTGCTGGGACGCTATACGAGCATCGAAGGTTACAAGCCGAATCCGCAATCGCGTCGGGTGATACGCCTCAAGTACCGGGATCGGCCTTTTCCGGAAACAAGCGAACAGAAGCAGACAGACTATCGTGATTCACTTGTGGAAATGTTCGATAGATTGACTGCGCTTCCCCGTACAAAGGTGGTTTTTGTCTATCAAACACCTGAATTTCCGTTTGCTCCAAACACTTGCCTGCGACGCAACACACTGCCTGGTTCGTGGGCGTGCCCAGTTCCGCGTGCATTTGTCGACGCATTCAATGCACAATATCGCAACATCGTCGAAGAGGTCCTCCCGTTATACCCACAAATAGACACGATAGACCCGATGCAGATGATGTGTGATACAGAAAATTGTTATGCCGCCAAAGATGGTCAGCTGCTTTTCTCTGATGATACCCATATGAATGTCCACGGGGCACAGTTGTTGACTGCAGGGATTACCGAACGCTACCCATAACAGCGACCGACACTCCATGTTACAATACATGAGTAAGTTAGTCGTCTAAGTGGGTACACGTCTATGATGCGCATGTCGAGCCAAGTCGAATACGGGATCCGGGCGATGATTGATATTGCCGTCAACGGGAGCGATGGTCCGGTACAAGCGCGTGACATCCACCGGCGGCAGCAGATTGACGAGCACTTCATCAGTCAAATCATGTTGATGTTGCGTCGTGGCGGCTTGATCGAAAGTTTGCGTGGTCGCCAAGGTGGCCACCGGCTGGCGCGCCCAGCCAGTCAGATAACGTTGCTCGAAATCGTCGAAGCGCTCGAGGGGACCGACGATGCACGCGACAAAGGCGGCAATCCAAGCATTGCAGACTCGGTCGTCGCGCGCGAAGTCTGGGCCGAAGCGCGCCAGCGTGCCACCGCAGTGCTCGGCCAGACGACCCTGGCCATGCTGACCGAACGTCGGAACTCGCTGGTAGCGACCTCATATATGATTTAGAAAACGCGGCGGGCAGGCGTTGTGCTCACGCACACGAGCGGGCCGACATGCGTACGCCGCGCCCGACCCCGACACTATGATTGAAAAAACCCATTTACCTCAAACCCAAAGCGCAACCACGACATCAACCCCAACTCGGCGATGGTAATTGCCGTTGCCACCAACACTGGTGCAGCCAGTTCGCGCACGTGGGCGACGCGTTGGTCATAGCCAAATGCAACCGCCACGGCAAAGCCGTTTGAGATGAGCAAAATCCCGACGATGCCGAGCCACGAAATAATGGCAATCGGCCAATACGACCATGCGGGTCCGATGATGACCAGCATGCTGAAACAAAATGCCAATCCCCACAGCACGATGAGATCGACTGCATTGGCCATGACGGGGGTTTCTTTGGGGTTGCAACGCAGCACGCGGTTGAACAACGGTACAAAAAACGGCGCGATGGCAATACCGGCCATGGCACCCGTCAGTGTACGCAATTGGTTACGCGGGGTATACAGCGACGGCATCTCGAGGTCGACAAAGAGCGAATTGAGGCCATCGATTGCGACGATGATGACCGGGATGAGCAGCAGGATGGTCATCCACACGGGTGGGAAGGTACGCGTGCGGATCCGTCCAAGGGCCCACATAGCCAGCAGACTAATGGTCATCGCCCCGTAGATCCCTGTGTTGCGGGCGCACAATGGTAATTGCATGCCGCCGATCATGGTGTTGTGCATTTGTGCGCAGACACCGTGTACGGTCGCGTACATGTTCCATGCGACCGTCCCACCGGGCCAGCTCGGTAGGGGCACGGAAGGGAACAAAAAGACACCCGCCAAGAGGACAACATAGACACCGATTGCGACATATTGCAACGCAGGGCGTGGGGGGAAGGTCATGGGATGCGCTCCAATTGTAGGGCCAAGGCGTCTTCGGTGAGGACACCAATCGATATTGCACTGATCATCCCCGTGCGATCAACAAACACACTCGTGGGGAGATTGCGGGCACTGTAGGCGATGCTGACATCGCCGTCGGGGTCACTGATCAGGGGGAAGGTGAGTCCGAGTTCGGCAGCGAGCGGAGGCAGGAGTGCGATGTCTTGGCCTTTGTTGATGCCGATGACGACGACGTCGTCACGACCGTGGTAGGCATTGAGCGCGGGCATTTCGGCGCGGCATGGCTCGCACCAGGTCGCCCAGAAATTGATGATAACGCGCTTGCCGCGATACGTAGTCAAGTCTGCGGTCTGGCCATCTGCAGTGGTCCAACTGAACGCTGGTGCAGGTTGACCCACAGCCAAGATGCCATCGTTGCCGGCAGTCAAGGTTGCATCGACACTGATATTGGGTGGCAGACCAGCGGGTATAACCGTGGCCGGCTTGGCGGCACAACTGCAGAGCGAAAAGACCATGACGAGAAGCAACCGTCGCATACCACATACCCCGTTTATGAACACTCCGCTACCATAGCACAGCACTCTGAAAACTATATGAGAAACGCCACGTACAGGAGTGTACGTGGCGCGTTGACGTGCGGTAGCAATGATTACGAAGCAGCTGTGATGCGCACGTAGTGCCGACCTTTTTGGATGACGGCGACGGGCGCCACGAGGGTGTCATAGCCAGCGACCTTTTCGCCGTTGACTTTGACGCCGCCACCATCGACGAGGCGGCGCGCTTCACTTTTGGAGGAAGCCAGATTGCTGGCCACCAGCACGTCGAGGATCGCGGTGGGCTGACTGATGGCGTACTCGGGCATCTCGTCGGGGACTTCGCGGCGTTGGAACTGTCGTTCGAACGACTCGCGACCGCGGATGGCTGCGTCAGCCGAAATGAACTGCGTCACGACATGGCCGGCGAGGAGTTTTTTGATGTCCATCGGATTGCCTTGGCCCGTGCTGAGGATGTGACGGAACTCGGTGATGTCGGCCATCGGCACGTCGGTGAGGACCTCGAAGTACAGGGGCATCACGTCGTCGGCCATGGACATCACTTTGCCGAACATGTCTTCGGGCGAGAGCAGGATGTCGACGGTGTTGTCGAACGACTTGCCCATCTTGCGGCCGTCGGTGCCGGGGATGAGGGGCAACAAAAAGACGTCCTGCGGTTGCAGACCCATCTGTGATTGGAGCTCACGGCCGGCCAGGTTGTTGAACTTTTGGTCGGTACCGCCGAATTCGACGTCGGCTTTGATGGCCACCGAGTCATATCCCTGGAGCATCGGGTACATCAGCTCGAGGATGGTCAACGGTGCACCTGCCTCATAGCGTTTGCGGAAGGTGTCGTGCGACAACATGTGTGCCAAGGTGAAGCGACCGGCCAGGTCGAGGGCGTTTTCGAGTTTGAACGTGCCGAACCACTCGGATTGCCAGCGGACCTCGGTTTTGTCGCGATCGATGACGCGGAAGAACTGCTCCATGTAGGTGAGCGCGTTTTCACGGACTTTTTCGGCAGTCAAACGCGGCCGGGTCACGTCGCGGCCGCTGGGGTCGCCGATTTGGGCCGTCCAGTCGCCGACGATGAGTACAATGGTGTGACCGAGTTCTTGGAACTTTTTGAGTTTGCGCAGACCGACGGCATGGCCGATGTGCATATCGGGGCGGCTCGGGTCAAAGCCCTGCTTGAGGCGGAGTTTTTTGCCGGCGTTGAGCTTGGCACGGAGTTCGGACTCGACGATGATTTCGGCGACGCCACGCGTCAAAAGCTCTTCGGGGATGATGGACATCTGCGCTCCTCTGTATCTCGGGTGCATCTGACGGGCTTGATATGGGTAGTATACCAAACGTCACTCCGGCACTCCGTGGGATTGTGCACGGATGACTTCGTACTGTTCACCCGTCGCGGTGAATCCCGCCCGCGTGTAAAGGGCCAACGCCGCGTAGTTGTTGCGTTGCGTATTGAGGGTGACGCGGGTAGCACCCTGGACGAAGCCGTGTTCGAGTACGGCATTGAGGAGTTGGCTGGCTATCCGGCGACCCTGGTACGCGGGCAAAACGGCGATGCGCACGAGGTGGAACGTCGTATGGTTGTCGTGCCAATTGGCGATGGCATAGGCGACGGGCACGTTGTCGACGACCCCGATAAGGCTGAGTCCGTCGCCGCTGGTGAGCTCGCGCACATCGTGGCTGGTTTTCTGCCATTCGGGGTCGAACGCCTGGGCATCGATGCGTTGGATGTCTCCGTACTCGGCCAATCCCAGTGGTGCCAACGTGGCCGGGGTTGCATGGGGCAGCGCCTGGTAGTGGTGCGTCTCGAGCGCGATGATGGTGTTGTGGGCGACAAATCCCACCCCGCGCAAGATGTCGCTCAACCAGTTGTCGTAGTGATCGCTGCTATAAAACAACGCCCGACACGGCGCGTGATAAATGAGCGTCGACGCCAACAGCCCGATTAACTCGGCATGATAGGCAATCGAAATCCCGTCGAGCGCACAGGACCGTACCCACGCCGTCTGATTGGCGGCCGGGGTGGCCAGCAAAAGCGCCACTGGGCGTTCACCATGCCAGGCGACGCTGATGTGGTATTGATCGAGGGGCAACGACAACGTGGCCATCCCAAACTGGATGAGGCGAAAACGCGAGCGCCGCACGAAGTCGATGAGCGCACCGTGCTGTGCGACATCTGCATAGGTGATGGTCAGTTGATCGATGCGCGGGCTAAACATCAGTCGGGACGCACCGGGGTGACGCGGCGCAGGAGGTCATGAGAGCGGAAGAAAAAGTACAACAGCAACGAGGTGATTGTGCCTACTCCGGCAAAGACCAACCATGGGGCAGCGGGGTATTGGATTGCTTGACCCCAGCCATAGAGGGTACCGCCACTGAAGCTGCCCATCCCCCCGCCCAGCGCGATCGCCAATCCGGCGACGCCGAAGTACGATCCCAGCGCCGAGTTGTCGGCGAGATTGGCTGCGACCGTTTGTTGACTGGGCGACGCAAATAACCCTCCCAACGAATACATTGCCACACAACCTAATAACAACCATATGCTGTCTGCAGCGCCGATGAGCCCCAAACTCGTCGTCAGCAGGCCAATGCCGAGCAGGAGCGTGACTGCCGGCGCGAAACGTTTGTCGGCAAAACGCATCAACGGATACTGGAGCCCGATGCTCATCACGGCATTGACGCTGTACACCCAGCTCACCGCACTGTCGGTGCCGGCGAGGGCGACTGCCCGGAGCGGGATGGCGAGCGTAATCTGTGTCCACAGGAACCAGTATCCCAGCAGCAATGTGTTGTAGAGCATGAAGCGCTTGTCGCGTAGGGCCAAGCGGATGCCGTAGGTTAGGTTACCCTGGGTGGTTGCAACCGCCACATCGGGGAGCATGCGAAAGGTGACCACCCAGGCGATGAGATAACAAGACCCGGCTGCAATGGCGACGATTCCGAAATCGTATATCAGCAATGCCGTGCCGATGAGTGGGCCGACGGCCATACCGATATTGCGTACGATGCCGAGGATCGAAAAATAGCGTGCGCGGTCTTCGGTGGTTGTCAGCGCGGCAATCGTGGCCGAACTGGGCGAATCGAACATCGCGCCACCCAATGCCGCAAAAATCGCACTCCCGAGCAGAAGGGGGAACGAATCTGCCCAGGCCATCGCAGAAAAACCCACAAAGCGCACAATTAACCCACAGAGGATCAAGAGCCGCGCACCGAAGCGGTCTGCCAGCATGCCGCCGACGACGGTGAAGCCCTGCTGAAAAAGTTGACGGATGCCCAATACAATCCCGATGCTGGCGGTGGTCCACCCAAGCGCCTCGACATAGTGGATCGAGATAAGCGGAACCACCATGAAAAAGCCGCCCCACATCATGAACGAATTGACAATCATGACGATCATGCCATGGCGTCGTTGCGTCGCGGTCAATTCATTCGGTTGCTTCATGGCCATTGGAGGGCTCCTTCGGGTCGATGGGTCCGACACAGACGATTGCTGTGTGGGCGCCAGCGACGCGCGTCAATACTACCACCATTGGCACACCATGTGGTTGCGACAGCCGTTTCGCGAGCGCATCGGTGTCTATCGGCGAGCCACGCTTTTTGACCGTGACCGCTCCTGCGCCGTGAGCCCGCAGGATTTCGCGCACATGACGTTCGCTGAACGGCACCGTCGTGATAACCCGCCAGCACCGCGCAAATGGGGTGAACAGCGCCTCGGTATGGGTCAAATAGGCGATCTGCGGGTCGATCATCGTCGCGCCGATGCGTGCGGCGAGGTGTTGGACCAAGCCGGCGCGGATGACCGCTGCGTCGGGCTCGTAGAAAAACGCTGCGGGTGCGGTGCAAGCAATCTGCGCCGGGGTGTGGGTGTCGTCGAGCAGGTGCGTCCCGTGGTCATCGAGCACCGTGGCGCGGTGCTGCCAGGGCAGGTCTGCGTCGAGCCAGACGACGGTTTCGCGCAGGTCGCCGTCGAGCGACACGCACTCGATGGCATAGGGTGTAGCAAACGGGAGCTGGCGGTAGTCGATCCCCGGCGCGCATTTGATGGCAATACGCCGGCCGGGGCGGCGCCAGGCATTGGCACTGGTCAACGGGGGGAGGTACGCGTCGTGATCATAGATGCGACCATTGCTCGCGCGCCGACCGGGATCGAAAAAGACTGCATCGACGTGATCCGGCAATGCCCATGAGAGGGCATCGGCGCAGATGCAGGTGACACGGTGGGTGAGTCCACGCGCGTGGAGATTGGCTTCGGCCATGGCAACGCGCCCGGGGTCGCTGTCGATAGCGGTGCATGGGGCGACTGTCGCCAACGCCAGCAGGTCGCCGCCGCAGCCGCAGCAGACATCGGCGATGTGTGTCGCGCCGGCGAACATGTGTGCCCGGTGGGTGCTGACCCGTTGGTGACTGGCTTGTTCGAGGGCGGTTTTGGTGAAAAAGAGCGCGTCACCGTCGGGGAACTTGCGGGTCGCGTGGGCGCGTACCCAGGCAAGCTCGTAGGCAGCAGCGGCGTGTTCGGACGACACCACCTGACGCAGCTGTGACAGGGAGCGCAGGTGCGCGGTGACGTCAATCCCGGCGACGAGATCCTGCGCGGTGCGTGTCTGCAACCAAGCGACGATGGCCGGGTTCATGCGCGCCGTACCAGCGGGATGAGCGACCGCCACGTGCCACCGGCAATCAAAATGCCCACAATAATAACTACTAGGCCGGCGATGGCGTTGGGTGCAATCGGTTCGGACAGAATTGCTGCGCCATAGACGACCCCGAACGGTGCCACGAGGTAGGACACCATCGATACTTTGGTCGCCCCGACTGCGTCCATCAGGCGGTAGTAGAGGATGTAGGCAATCGCCGTACAAAAGACCGCCAGAATGACGAGTGCGATGAGTGAAGACGGCGCGGGCATGACCGTCGGGATGCCGTTCCAGATGAGTGCGATGGGGATGAGCAGGGACGTGCTGGCTATCATCTGACCTGTGGACGGGATGATGGGTTGCATCCCGCTGAAGGCACGGCGACCGTACAAGGCCGACAGGGCATAGCAGACCGCCGCACCGAGGACACACAGTTCACCCCAGATGTTGCCGCTTTGTGCGCCTTCGATGCCGATGGCAATCATGACACCGGCGAATCCCATGATGAGACCGATGACACGCTCGGTATTGATGCGTTCGTCGTTGCGGGTAATCAGGTTGATGATGGCAGCAAAGAGCGGCGTCGTTGCACCGAGGATGGCCGTCGTGCTACTCGGGATGAGACGTTGCCCCCAGCCGATGAGCAAAAACGGGACGACGAGGCCGAGCATGCCGACAAAGTAAAAGTCTTTCCATATTTTGCTGCCGCCCGGGAGGCTGATGCCCGACACACGCATAACCCCATAGAGGATCAGCGCGGTGATGGCGATACGGACCGCGACGAGGGTGGCGGGTTCGATATCGGTGACGGCGATTTTGATAAGCATGAAAGCAGCGCCCCAAATGGCACCCAAGAGAACGAGCAAACCCGTTTGGCGCGCGGTCATAAGAGCCTCGGTAAAAAGAATTGCTTTATAATAGCACGTCCACCTGTCTGTTTTTGTCTGTTGATATGGCACAGCTGTGCGCTAGCGAATGTCAATGCAATCGATTCGAAACGTTCCACGGGCCGCCTGGTTTGTGCTCTTGCATGCGGTGTTGTTTGGGTTGGGGATTAGTTTTTTTGATGTGTTGTTCAATTTTTTCCTGGTCAGTCGTGGCTTCGGTAGCGAGCTGGCCGGGATCTTGTCGACGACGATGCGTGTGGCGGGATTGATAGTCGGGGTCCCGGTGGGGATCTTGATTGATCGATACGGATCACGGCGATCGTTAGCAATCGCCATGCTGTTTTTTGCGGCGACGTTGACGTGGCAGCTGTATGCACCGTCGGTGTTCTGGATTATTGTGACGCAGTTCCTCAATGGATGTTGCGCCGCATTGGCGATGACGGCCATCATGCCGTTGTTGACTGCGACGACCGACGACGAATCGCAACGTGGGTTCATTTTTGGGTTGAACGAGGCATCGATTAGCATTGGGCTGATTGGCGGCATCATCGCCGGGTGGATGCCGAGTGTTTTGGCACCCATGATGCAGGTCGATGCACAGTCAATGCCTGCCTATCGATCGGCGATGCTCATCGGAGTGGGGCTTTTCTATCTGTCGATCCTGCCCATTTTATTTGTGCGGGTGACCGAGCACCACGAGGAGCATGCGCGGGATGCCGAGGCGAATGCCGGGACTCCACAATTGCGGCGGCATTTTTTGCTCTATGGAGTGCCCAATTTGCTGATGGGATTGGGCGGCGGTGCGATTATCCCGTTCCAGAGTCTGTTGTTGCGCAACCAGTTTGGGTTGCCGGATCAGAGCGTCGGTGTGGTTATTTCGTTTGCCGAGCTGGCGATTGGCTGCGGAGCACTGCTGTCGGGACACTTCCTGGCCAAACGGCGTTTGCGGTTTTGGGTCGCCGCTCTGCGCGCGCTGGCGGGGCCAGGGGTATTGCTGATTTTGGCGCCGTGGCAGGCGCTGGCGATTGTTGGGTACCTGTGGCGTGCGTTTTCGCTGGGCATGGCGGTGACGCTCAGCGATTTGCAGATAATGCGCTTTGTGAAGCCCAAACAACGCGGTGTCGCGATGAGCATGATTACGATTATGTGGTCGGCGGGCTGGGGTTCGGCGTCGCTCCTGAGCGGCTTTGTGCAGCCTGTCTACGGCTTTGCCCCGCTTGTCTGGTTCGCTGGTGCGGCGTACCTCTGCGCAGGGATTGCAGCGTGGCACATATTTAAAGATGAATTATGAATTACTCATTCTTTTCGATGACGGTCCGAATAACATCAGCTGCCCAGGGAGCATCGTCGCGGACAGCGAAAATCAGCGTTGGCTCGCCTTCGGGTGTATCGACACTGTACTCCACATAGTTGTCCGTGCGGACCACTCGACTGGCGGCTTCGATGGGATAGATGATGATGGGAGCGAGTGGCTGATCGGGATACACTTCGGTGATGATATTTGCGTCGATACGCATCAACGCATAGCGCAATACCGGGGTAGTCTCATAGTTGAACACATCCGACCGATAGACGTCGATCCAGGTATATGCGGGTAGCTGCTGGGCAACCAGGGCGACAATCCCGGCGCGATGGAGTTGGGCATCGCCAATGCCGGCTTCGCGTTTGACAAACGTATTGAAATAATGATCGAGGCTCATTACCCCACCCGTACTCACCAGCGCAAACAGGACGACCGCAATTGCGCGTTGATTGACGTACCGACGCAACACGTTTGAGAGCACGATTGTACCGAACCCAATCAGCAAGGCGAGAATGCCGAGCAACGACACCAGGCGCTGCCCTGCTGCAATTGGCCAATTCACCGCCGATATGCCACTACACACAGCGAGCCAGGCAGCGACGGCGAATACCGCACTGTCTTGGCGGCGGACAACCATGCCGATCGCGCCGATGAGTGCCAAGGCCGACAGCGGGATGGTCAGCACAGCGCGCGGCGTGCCGAACCACCCTTCGACGGGCCCCCAGAACAACGCCTGCATGGTGTAGGCAATATTGCGCACAACGACCTCGGCTACTGTTTGTTCGTGTTCTGCGGCCCAGCGCTCGATGCCCGACGTGCCGTCTGCCTCGCGGGTGATGATAGAGCTCCGCCGAACGACCGACCAGAACTGGTCGGGCTGTTCGATGTAGTGCACCAACAACGGCCCTGTCACGACCATCGCGACGAGCGCCATCACGACGAGATTGCGCAGATGGAGGCGCCAGGTGTGATGTGCACGTACCACCAATGCGACGATATACAAAACGACGATGAGTGGGAAGACGCGGGCACTCGCATACCCGTAGACAGCTGCCCCCATGGTTAGTCCTGCTGCCGTCGCCAGCCCAAATGTCGAACGGTGCCGATAGCGCAATAGGATACCGAGGAGCACAATGCCGCTGAAGCTATCTGCGATATTGTTGAGTCCATAGCGTGAGAAGTGGATGTGAATGCCCAGCATGGCCAGAGCAAGACCTGCCACCAATGCGCCTTGCCGTGGTAGGACGGGTCGAACTGCCCAGATCAGGGCGGGGATGCAGGCGCTCCCCAGTATCATGGGGAAGAACCGGATTGCAAAAAATGTCTTGCCGAACGTCCCGATGAACGGCGCAATCAAAAAGAACCAGAGCGACGGGAACTCGAACCATCCAGAAATGAATGGATTGGTGAAGCTGCCGTGCCATATTTCGAGGCTGAGTAATGCTGAGGCAGATTCGTCACTCACCGGTATGGGAATACTGTCTAGCTGCCAGGCACGCACCCCAATCGCGAGCAACGTCACTGAACCGACTGCCCCATACCAAGCGATGTTTGAACGGACCGTGCGCGCACGTGTGCGGAGTCGCTGCCAGAGCGCCGGTAGGTATGGGATGAGTACTGCTGCGATGCATGCCAACCAACTCACAACCTGCGGGATGATTAGTGGCGGTGCCTTGTCTTGGGTCATCAGTCCCATGACAACGGTCGAGCAGAGTGCTCCACCAATCCGGACCCAGTTGTTTTGCCACAGATACCCCGCCACAACGACAAGCATGGCAACAAATAACAGTGGTGCAAGCATGGGGGTCTCGGACCAGTGCGCGACCATCGCTAACCACCCCATAGCAGGGATCAATAGGATAAGCGGGAGATTGTGACTCTGCAAGTATTTCGTGATGGAGTGCATGTTGACCTCAAAGAACGTGAACGATGATGAGCGCGAACGCTGCGGTGTAGTGCTGTCCGGTTATCAATCATAGATACTGCCACAGTTGGCATACGATCTGGAGGGACTCGAACGTGACCTGCGTCACCGGTACGCTGCGAGCAGCGCATCACGGGTTTGCATTTTCGCAGCGCGAAGGTCTGCATCATCCCACTCGTACGATGTGCAAAAGAAGTGCTTGACCATAATATCTGAACTCACTCGGTGATGCATGCCGTGTGTGTGCATCACCTGTGTCAGCAATTTGCAGGTATCGAGGTACTCATCGCGCTCTGGGTAATGACGCACGTATGTCCCCATCCCCACGCAGGCGAGGACGGTGCGAAAAAGCGGGGTGTTTTTGATGACCGCACAGGCAGGATGCAAGCGCGCATCGCAGATGTCGGGATTTGCAGCACGCGCCTCGGGTGGAACTTCAGTTTGACCATCCCACGATGGTGCGACCCCAATTGCCCAAGCCTGTGGATCGTCTGCCAATTGAGTAATCATACGCGGAATGGTTTGGTGTTGTGTAAAGACAATATCAGCATCAAACAGCACTACATACAGACTGTCGGGGAATGCCGTTATAGCGCGCTGCAAGAGCGCTCCGTGACTGACATGTTGGGTATCTGTGGTATAGCCGGATTGTTGGATTGGAGTGCCGCGTGACTGTGCATACGCAAACACGCTGGCTGTGTCGTCTATGGACGCATTATCGTAGAGTGTCCAGTGGTCGATACACTGATCCGCATGGGTTGCATCGAACGAACGTAACATGAGTTCCATATATTTCGATGTGTTGTGATTACAGCAGACTGCGCTGATTGGTCCGTGCATGTATCCACTCCATTCAGTAGTTGCACATAGCGAGAAAACTTATTTCGTGAGCACCTGAGGTACGGTGCGACTGTAGAGCCTGCATCGTCTCGTGCGACCTGTGTAATGCCCCATCCTAACATATCGCTCGCCGCAAACCCACAAACGGTAACCTATAATGCTTGCAACAGAAAGAGAGCCCTTCAATGACTACATTGCTCTATCACAGCGACGCATACCTGCGCACGTGCACCGCCACCGTCACTGGCCACAGCACCGAAGGCAACGGCGTTATCCTCGACCAAACAATAGCCTACTGCACCAGCGGCGGTCAGCCACATGATACCGGCACGATGCGTGCAGACGGCCAAGAGTACAGCATCAGCGAGGTCAAAAAAACTGCTGACGGCGTCGTGCATGTGCTCACCGGCGAATCACGACCAGCAGTCGGCGCTGCCGTTACTGTGACCATTGATTGGGAGCGCCGCTACCGCCTGATGCGCACGCACACCGCAATGCATCTGCTGTGCGGTGTGGTCTTCCGCGATTATGGTGCCCTGGTGACCGGTGGGAACATGGACATTGACGAAGGCCGGTTGGACTTCGAGATAAGCGACTTTAGCCCGGAACTGGCCCAAAAAATCGTCGACGCCGTCAACGTCGAAGTCGCCGCGGACCGTCCCCTCGAGGTCAGTATTTTGCCCCGTGCCGAGGCATTTGCCATCCCCGACTTGATCCGCACCAAAATCAATCTGCTCCCCGAAGGGATCAGCGAGATACGGACCGTCAACATCGTTGGGCTCGATTTGCAGGCGGACGGCGGCACCCATGTCGCACGCACGTCCGAAGTGGGCACGGTGACGTTGCTCAAGACCCGCAGCAAAGGCGCGACCAACAAACGGATCATCGTGGGCTTGGTATGAGCGACAGCAGCATCAATCAATCGATCCAACAGCAATTCGGCGCGGTAGCTGCGAATTACACCACCAGCACGGTGCACGCCAGTGGCGCCGATTTGCAGGGATTGATTGCGGCAGCCGCACTCACCGGTAGCGAACGCGTCATCGATGTCGGCTGCGGCGCGGGTCACGTCACCATCGGGCTGGCCGGGCAGGCTGCCGCGGTGGTGGCCGTCGATTTGACGCCGGCCATGCTCGCCCAAACCCGCGCACAGGTTGCTGCCAAGGGCTTGCGCAATGTGACGGTCGAGGCAGCGGATGCCATGCAATTGCCGTATCCGGATGATTCATTCGATGTTGCAGTTTCGCGCTATGCAGCGCATCATTTCGCTGATCCTTTGTCAGCTCTGCGCGAGATATTCAGGGTCCTCAAGCCGGGTGGACGGTGGTTGCTGGTGGATGTCGTCTCGCCCGAAGCGCCGATGCCAGACACCTTTCTCAATGCTGTCGAAATCTTGCGTGACCCATCGCACGTGCGCGATCACTGCGTCAGCCAGTGGCTGGCCATGTATGCGGCAGTGGGCTTTGTCGGTACGCATGAGCAGACATGGTCGGTGCGGCTGGAGTTTACCAGCTGGGTCACACGCATGGCGACGCCCGAGCCCGAGGTTGCGCAGTTGCGGCGCATGTTGGGTGCAGCGCCCGAATCGGTCAAACAAGCACTCGGGATCGAGGCAGATTGTAGTTTTCATATCCCGGTGGCACTCATCAGTGGTGTGGTGCCGCGCTAAGCAGAAAGTTTCGGTATGCAGGGTGAGACAACCGGTCGCTGGCAGGCGATACGTAGCGGATTTGTTGCAACGATAATTGTGTGGCCAGGGGTGGCGCCGTTTGGGATGGTCTATGCCGTCAGTGCATTGGCGGCAGGATTGAGCTTTGCCGAGACGTTGGGGATGTCGCTGATCGTGTTTGCGGGTGCATCGCAGTTCACTGCGGTCGGGTTATTTGCGGCAGGTGCCAACCCGATTAGCATTATTGCGGCGACGGCGATTATCAATGCGCGGCATCTGTTGTTGGCGGCCTCGACGGCGTCGTATATTCGGCAGTCGCCCGGTTGGTTGCGGGCAGTGGTGGCCTTCCAGTTGACCGACGAGACATACGCGATAGGGGTCCAGCAGTTTGAGAAAACCGGCGGGGACGCGTGGTTCCAGTTCGGTGCCAATCTGAGTCTCTACTTCATTTGGGCGTTGAGCACGGTGATTGGCAGCCTGTTGGGCGCACTGATCCCGGACCCCGCCGGCCTCGGGCTGGATTTGATTTTCCCATTGACGTTCATCGCCTTCTTGATGCCCATGGTGCGCGACCGCGTCAATCGCTCGGTGGCATTGTTGGCGGCGGGGATTTCGGTGGCGGCGGCGTTGTGGTTGCCGGGGAGCTGGTATGTGTTGTTGGCAGGATTAATCGGGAGCGCGTTCGGTGCATGGTTCGCCGTTCTGACGCCTATGCAAGCCCCAGAGGAGCAACCCTGATGCGTATTGCTGATTTTGCACTCGAGCGCTATTTCGCAAAGCACGAGTTTTCGACCCCACATATCCTCTGTAGTTCTGATATCCAAGGCATGGCGATGCGCGATGTGTTGGCCCTTGCCGACGATGATGCGCGCCAGCGTTGGGACGACCTGACCCTCGGCTATACCGAGACCGCCGGGTTGCCTGTCTTGCGTGCCGAAATCGCATCGATGTACAGCGGGATTAGCCCCGACGACGTACTGACCTTTGCCGGTGCCGAAGAAGCCGTCTATATCGCCGCTAACGTTCTTCTCGGCCCGGGTGATCACATGATTACCACCTGGCCCGGGTATCAGTCGCTCTACGAAGTAGGCCGCGCGACCGGTGCCGATGTGACGCTGATCGAGCTCAAACCAGAGCAGAAGTGGAAGCTCGACATCGAGGCATTGCGCCGCACTGTGCGCCCCAATACGAAGCTGATTCTGCTCAACGTGCCCCACAATCCGACCGGTGCGACGTTGACGCACGACGAATGGCGCACGGTGGTGGACATCGCCGAGGCCGCGGGGGCGTACCTGTTTGCGGACGAAGTCTATCGCCTGCTTGAGTACAACCCGGCAGATCGCCTGCCTGCTGCCTGCGAACTCAGCACCCGTGGCTTGAGCCTGAGCGTGATGTCCAAAGCATTCGGTCTGGCGGGTCTACGCGTTGGTTGGTTGATTATCCGCGATAGTGAACTCCGGGCCCGTATGATGGCCTACAAAGACTACACGACGATCTGTAATTCGGCCCCGTCCGAAATCCTTTCGCTGATTGCCTTGCGCGCACGGACACGCATGTTGGCACGCAGTCGCTCGATTGTGTTGCGCAACCTGCAGCTCTTTCATCAGTTGTGCATGGACCGCCCGCATCAATTACGGATGGTGGCACCACAGGCGGGGAGTGTAGCGTTCCCTGAGTTGCTGGGTGATACAACTATTGCTGATGCTGCAGACACACTGAAAACACAGCACGGGGTGTTGGTGTTGCCGGCAACGGTCTACGGGTATCCCGGGAACTTCTTTCGCATCGGCTTTGGCAAAGAAGATTTTGATGTCGGTTTGCACACATTTGCTGCCTACCTCGACACCCTGCCAGGAGCAACGGCATGAGTATTTGGTTGACCTATGTGGGCATGGCGGCGGTGACCTACGCAGCCCGGGCGATCCCGTTGCTGGTGATGCGCAACAATCCGCCACCGTGGTTGGCGTTGTGGCTCCGGTATGTGCCGGCGGCGGTGTTTACGGCCTTGGTCGTGCCGGCGTTGGTCACCACGAGTGGTGCGGCGGGGCGGGTGTTGTCGCTCGGGCCGGCAGTGCTTGCAGGCATCATCGGTGCATTGGTGGCATGGCGCACCAGCAACGCCATTTTGACGGTCGTCTGCGGAATGGTGTCCTTTTGGATTATTCGCATGGTGATGGGCGGCTAGGAGCAGACCATGGAGCTACGCACGATTACCGTTGGCACGCGCGAGAAGGATTGGCAACGGGCCGCCGATGCCGCCGCAGCACTGCGCACGCAGCTCGCCCGTGAGGGCGTTGTGGTGCAGACATTGCGGGCCACGCCGACGGTAGATGGGTTCAACAGTTGCGCCGACCTGGTCAGTGTGGCCTGTGGGCTCGAAGAGCGCGCGTTGGATTTGGGGTTTGATTACGTCACCCTCGGCGTTGTGCAGCGCGAGCGCCTCGATCAACTCGCCGATGCAATGGCTGCCACGCAGGCGTTATTTGCCAGTGTGTCGTTGACGACGCACGACGCCGTCGACGAAGGAGCTATCCAGCAGATGGCGCGGATGACACACGACCTGGCTCGGATCGTACCGGGCGGCGTGGGCAACCTGCGGGTAGCGGCGTTGGCACAGGTACCCGCGGGCAGCCCGTTCTTCCCCGCCTCGTGGCACGACGGCGGTGCCCCATGGCTGGCGATTGGCCCCGAGGCGGCAGCGTTGGCCTGGCAGGCAACCCGCCCGCTGGCAGAGGTGCCACTCGGCCACGCCGACCGACCGCGGTTGGTGGCGACAGCGTTGCAGCAGTTGGCTACCGATATTGTGCGCTACGATGCGCTGTTCGCCCGCATTGCCCAACCAATTTGTGCGCAGTATGGGATTGGTTATGCGGGCTGTGATTGGTCGCTTGCGCCGCATCCCCACCCCGAGCGGAGCATCGCAGGTGCCATCGAGGCGCTGTCAGGAGTGCCGTTTGGTGGCTGGGGCACGCTGAGTGCGGTACGCGCCTTGACGGCGACGATCCGCGCCTGTGCGGTCACACAGTTGGGCTTTTCGGGCATTATGTTGCCGGTGGTCGAGGATGCAGTGTTGGCCCAGCGGGCACGCGAGGGTCGCTATACGTTGCGGGATTTGTTGGCATTTAGTACGGTCTGCGGCACAGGGCTCGATACCATCCCGCTGGCGGCTGATGTGTCGGTCGACGCGTTGGCGGGCATGTATCGCGAGGTAGCGTCGGTTGCTACTGCGCTCAAAAAGCCATTGACTGCGCGTCTGATGCCCCTCGCCGGTCATGCCGTCGGCGACACGACGCGCTTTGCCGAAATTTTGCCGCCGGCGCTCGCGTCGTTTTTCTGCGAAGCCAGCGTCATGCAATAGGCGCACATCGGACTGTCACGACGGAGCGTGAGCGGGCGGGAGTGTTACACGTTGCCGGCTGCAGCGATGACGTCGCGGGTGGACGCATGGCGGGTGAAGTCTTTGACTTCGATATTTCTCAGCAAGATGAGCGAAAAGCCGAACAGGGCTATCTCGATGCCGAAGACGACGGCGTAGCCCGCATACACGCTCCCGAGGGCATACCCGACGACATCGCGGATGATACCGCTGAGCATGGTGCCCCCGAAGCGCGCCAACGCATCTGCCACGCCCCAGGCACCAATGAAAATACCCACCTGGCCAGCCACGGTCATATCGAGCATCAGTGCGAGGTTGGCCGCGGTAGAAATCCCCGATCCAAAGCCGAACACTGCCAGCCCTGGTACCAATAGTCCGACTTCATGAACCGCGCCGGCTGACACAATCAACCCCAACCCGAGTGCTGCGATGACAGCTCCACTACCTGCGACGCGCTTCATCCCGTAGCGTTTGGTGAGTGGGCTGGTAATCAAGAGCCCCAGCAACAACGTCGCTCCCCAGATCGAGGTATAGCGTGTGGTGACTGCCGGTGGAACGCCGAAGATGTCGCCGGCGTATGGCTCGAGCAGGACATCCTGACCCAACAAGCCAACCAACAACAAAATGAGATAGACGAAGAACCGTTTGGCTTGCGGATTGCCCCATACCGTGCGCAAAACGACCTGCATGCTGGGTCTCTGCTCGGCGGGTACTGCTGCAGGACCGCGTTGCTCAAGCCCGATGACGCCGAGGAGGCCGATACCCAGTGCCAAACCGGCCATCTCGATAAAGGCAGTGATGAGCCGTTCGTGTGAGTAGGGCTCGATGGCACGAGAAAAACTGATACCGCCAATAATCATGCTCAGGATGAGGACAAACCACATCACACCGACCGTTTTGGAGCGTTCTTGGGGGCTCGACAGCTCGGTTGCCAATGCGAGATACGAGACCGTCGCAAAGTTGAATCCGAAGCCCCACGCACCGAACGCCAAAAACCCAAACGGGATGCCCCACCACAGCCCGTCATAGATGGCAAATGCAGCAGTGGGTGAGCTGGCTGCTCCAAATGCACACAGGAGCAGCCCGATGATGATGTAGGGACTGCGGTGGTAGCCCCAAATCGGGCGCTGTTCGCCGAGTGACCCGATCCAGAGCTGCATCGGTGAAAGTAGATACGGCACCGATACAAGCAACGCGACGAGGGTCGCAGAAATACCCAGTTCGGTAATCATGATGCGGTTGAGGGTGCTGTTGATGGGCAACAATGTCAACGCGACGGATACGTGGATGGCACTGAGTCGGATAAGGGTCGGGATTCGCATGGGGCGTCCTTTGATTGCGTTCACATTGTGATTATTGTAACGCACGGGACAACGCTTTTTGGCGCGTTCTGTTGCCCAAAACAAACTGACCGGTCAGTCAATATGCGGTGTGGTATACTTTGCCTTCATCGTGACGAAGGAGCGCACCGTGCCCAAAATTACTCCGTTTTTGTGGTTCGACAACAATGCATACGAGGCAGCGCAGTTTTATCTTGCGCTCTTCCCCAACTCGCATTTAACCGCACATCAGACCAACGCCGACGGGACGACGTTTACACTGACCATGTCGCTGGATGGGCGCGAAATCCATGCGCTCAATGGCGGACCGTACATGACCATGAACTCTGCGGTGTCGTTCATGATCGATTGCGCCGACCAAACCGAGGTCGACCATTATTACGATGCCTTTGCTGCTGGTGGGACCGAGCAACAATGCGGCTGGGTGGTTGACCGCTTCGGGGTGACGTGGCAGGTCGTGCCGGTGCAGCTCGGCGAGGCGTTGGGCAACCCTGACCCGGCCAAAGCGCAACGGGCCATGCAGGCGATGATGGGCATGAAGAAGCTGATTGTCGCTGATTTGCTCAACGCCTAGGAGTAGACGCACACACGCCCCCGTCGGCACTGCCGACGGGGGCGTGATTGGTTTGGAGTCTAGTTGATCAATACCGCCGGCCGCTCGTAGACGGTGCCGCCGATGGTAACCTGCTGCATAGGCCAATCGCCGGTGGTCGACACCGATTCGGGGCCATTGGCGGTGACGATCATGGTGTCTTCGGATTTGGTGCCGGTGATGCTCGGGTTCCACGCATACGCCTGATTGACCCCGATGATGTGAGTGCTGTCAGGGCGTGCCTGGATTTCGCGGTTTTC
Source organism: Chloroflexota bacterium (assembly GCA_003670675.1). Lineage (GTDB taxonomy): Bacteria > Chloroflexota > Chloroflexia > Chloroflexales > Roseiflexaceae > UBA965. The sequence continues at coordinate 13,594 of QWQY01000002.1, read as the reverse complement.
GTAGCCGGTCACGCCGCCCTGATGATGTTTGTGCCATTCATTGATGTGACCACATTCGTGGTAGGCTGCGATGATGGCCTGGAACGCACTACCGAGGGTTTGTCCGGGTACCGTTGCATGCCAGGCAGCGGCATCGACGGCGGCGCAATCTGCGGCCCGCTGGGCCATGGTTGCATCCATAGCGCCGAACGACACGAGCCGTGTGGCCGATACGATCAAGCCGTTGCGGCGGGCACACACGACGACCATGGCGGTTTTTTGGACACGTGTGTCGGTGGGTATGGGGTGACGGAACTGGAGCAGGCGGTCGTCTGCTGCTACCAGCGTGACCACCGGTGCTGCGCCCATCGCGTAGACATGCGCAGCTAATAAGCCAGATACCTCGAACTCGCGCATCCCGGGGCGAACCGCTCGTGTGACCGCCTCGACAGCGCGTCCGGTTGCTGCACCGAGTGCGCGGTAGCGATCGATTTCTTCGGGCTCGAGGGTGACGCGCAGGTCGGTGAGCGCCGCTGCCTGCGAGCGTGCGCCGGGCAGGTCACTCGCCCAGGTGCCCGCTCCACACAGATTGTCGATCCACGCATCGCGTTGTTGTGGCTCGAACCAGGGGAACACATGCGGCGTCACGGGCAGATTGGTCATTTCTTCGGCGAGCATGCGCGGCATCTCGATCCCACTCGCGACGAGGTAATCGCGTTCAGGGGTGCACAAAATGTTGGCAACAGCGCTCTCGCTATTGAGGCCGACGTGGGCTTGGCCGCCACACGACAGCCAACTCACGTTGGCGCTCCGGGTAAGCAATAACCCGTTCAAACCAAGTGCCTGCATGTGCTGTGCGAGGCGTGCGCGTTTTGCGTGGTATTCACGATGTGGTTGCATGGGGTACCTCTTGATAACGCTTCGTGCCTCTATGATAGGGTATTTTTGGGCACAAAAGAGTATCACCGCAATCGTATGATTGCGGTGATTGACTGGTGGAGCAATGGGGGGTCGAACCCCAGACCTCAACACTGCCAGCGTTGCGCTCTACCAACTGAGCTATTGCCCCAGACATTATGAACTTGGTGGAGGTGAGGAGGCTCGAACTCCTGGCCTCGACAGTGCGATTGTCGCGCTCTACCAGCTGAGCTACACCCCCAAAACTCTTTTTTCAGTATACGACGCAAAAAGTACGTTGTCAAACCGAATTTTGGCCCACGGCACGCCGTGGGCCAAAAGGCATGCCGTGGGTCAATATGACGCCGTGGGCATGGATGATTAGATATCGAGGTTGCGGACCTCGGGTGCGTGGGTCTGGATGAAGCGTTTGCGTGGTGGCACGAGGTCGCCCATCAGCATGGTGAAGGTTTCTTCGGCAGCGACGGCATCGTCCATAGTGACCTTAAGGATGACGCGGTTTGCTGGGTTCATCGTCGTGTCCCAGAGTTGTTCGGCGTTCATTTCGCCCAGCCCTTTGTAGCGCTGGAGCTCGACGCGGTTGCGTTCGGCCGGGGTCAGGGTGGCGACGTATGCTTCGCGGTCTTGGTCGGTGTATACGTAGCGGTCGTTTTTGCCGACGCGGACGCGGAACAACGGTGGTTGGGCGATGTACAAGTTGCCGCTGGTAATCAAGGGGCGCATATAGCGGAAGAAGAACGTCAGCAGCAGGGTACGGATGTGACTCCCGTCGACGTCGGCGTCCGACATCAAAAAGACCCGATGGTAGCGGATTTTGGAGATATCGAACTGATCGCCGACGCTGGCACCAATGGCGGTTATCAGCGCGCGCACTTCGTTGTTGGAGAGCATGCGGTCGAGCCGGCTTTTCTCGACGTTCAAGATTTTGCCGCGCAACGGGAGGATGGCCTGGAAGCGTCGGTCGCGGCCTTGCTTGGCACTTCCGCCGGCGCTGTCACCTTCGACGATGAAGAGTTCGCAGTTGGCGGGGTTGTTGTCGGAGCAGTCGGCCAATTTGCCGGGCAGCGAAAAGCCTTCGAGCAGGCCTTTGCGGGCTGTTTCGCGGACTTTTTGGACGGCCAGTCGGGTACGGGCAGCCGAGATACACTTTTCGATGACACGTTTGCCCTCGGCGGGGTTCTCTTCGAGCCACATCTGCAAGGCTTCGCCAAAGACGGTGTTGACGGCGGTGGCGGCGATGGGGCTGACGAGTTTTTCTTTGGTTTGTGAGCTGAACTGCGGATCGCGGAGCTTGACGCTGATGACGGCGGTCAGGCCTTCGCGGACGTCGTCGCCGGTCAGGTTGCCTTCGTTTTCTTTGAGCAGATTCTTGCTCCGGGCATATGCATTGACGACCCGGGTGAGTGCGTTGCGGAAGCCCGTAACGTGCGCGCCGCCGTCGGTGTTGTTGATGTTGTTGGCAAACGAATAGATTGAATCGGTGTCGTAGGCTTCGGTATATTGCAACGAAATCTCGACTGCGACGTCGTCTGAGACGCGCTCGACATAGAACGGGTTTTTGTGGAGGGTGACGCGATCTTTGTTGAGATGGCGCACATACGAGCCAATGCCACCTTCGAAGTAAAAGCTCAGCTCGTTGCCGTCGCGTTCGTCGACGAAGCGGAAGCGGAGCCCTTTGTTGAGGTACGACATCTCGCGGAAGCGCTGGGCCAGGGTTTTGAAGTTGTAGTCGATCGACTGGATGATCGTCGTATCGGGCATGAAGGTCGTCTCGGTGCCGTGTTCTTCGGTGGGACCGACCTCGATGACCTCGCTGACGGGTGCGCCGCAGCGGAACTCTTGGTAGTACTCACGGCCGGCGCGATAGACCGTCACTTTGCAGTACGACGACAAGGCGTTGACTGCCGAGACACCCACGCCGTGCAGACCAGACGATACTTTGTAGCCGGTGCCGCCGAACTTGCCGCCGGCGTGGAGCACAGTCATGACCACGGTCAACGTGCTGATGCCCATTTTGGGGTGGATGCCGACGGGGATACCCTGGCCGTCGTCACGGACGGTGACCGAGCCGTCTTGGTGGATGGTGACCATGACTTTGGTGGCACGGCCGGCCATGACTTCGTCGACGGAGTTGTCGACGACTTCACGCACCATGGTGTGCAACCCGTTGATATCGGTGGGTCCAATGTACATGCCCGGGCGCTTGCGCACCGCTTCCATACCTTCGAGAACCTGAATTTGACTCTCGTCGTAGGTGGATCCTTGCATTGATGCGTCAGTCATTCAACTATCTTTCCTGTGATCAAGGGGATTGCTCCCCAGGCGCAGCACTCGAGACTCTTTAGACGATGTGGACGGTCGGAGCACCCTGATGGAGTTGCACGAAGCGCATGCGTGCGACGGATATCCCACTCATCAGATAGGCACTGACAATAATTGCGCCGATGAGGCCTGCTTGGGTGCCGATCATGCCTGCCAGCACAATCCCCATCCCAGCGACCACAACCAACAAGACCCCCACGAACGATACCACCCGCCAAAACGATGTACGCACCAGCGTGATACTGGCCCGTATTGCCTGGAACGGGCCGTAGTCGTTGAGGACCATCAGCTCGCGGGTGAACCCCAGATAAATGCCCGCCCATAACCAAATCGCCGATCCTGCCAGGAGGACAAATGCCCCGAATGCGGGGTTGAGACTAATCAGCAGGAAGGTGAAGATGGACAGCGGGATCAACAGCACAACGGCGATAGCCGTGATGGTCAGTGCATAGAGCAACAACCGCCCCATGGTCAGCAGGAGCTGCCCGCCAAACTTGTCCATGGGAGCAGAATCGCGAACACTCCCCGCCACCAGGAGCAAGTAGAGCGCGGTCATGAACAAGCCGACGACATTGACGACGAGAAAGCTCCGTGCCACATCGCCAAAGCCCTCGACCCAGATGGCCGTGGCGGGGTCGACTTTGGCTGGTTGTGCGTTAATGAACGGCAAGCCGACCGCGTCTGCGCTCGCCCCACCAGCCCGGAAGCCGTATATCGTATAGGGCACGGCGTTGAGCCAGGCCAGTTGCGGGCGCATGTCGTCGCTACCGAGCTCTTCGAGGACGGTTATGGTTTGATCGCGAATCTGACGGATTTCGGCAGTCGATTCGGGCGCATCGTCGGGTTGCATGTCGCGCAATAGTTGGGCAGATTGGTTGAGGAGCGGTGCGAACGACACCGCTGGTGCGTACCAGAGTGCTACGTTCAGCACCAAGGGAATGGCGACAATCCATGCAGCCCGGTTGAGGCGTGCATATGCGTCGCTGAGGATGTCGACGATACTCGGTTGGGATGGTGCGCTCATCAGCATCGTGCTCCTGTAATAACGACATATTATAGCATTGATTTTGCCCACAAAAGAACGGAATGCTTCACCGGAATGCGGTATAGTAGTGGGGTACGTAATCCCTCGGAGAGCGCCAACCGTGTGTGTTGGGCATTCTCGTTGTTCCAAGGAGTCCCGCATGACCGCAACGGACTTTCGCCCGCAAACCGAGCTCTACGAACGGCGCCCGGTGACCGCGCCCAAACGCTTGCTGGTGGTCTATGCACACCCAGACGACGAGGCTTTTGGCAATGCAGGTATCATCCTGGCGGCACGTGCTGCGGGGGTCGAAGTGCAGTATGTCTGTGCCACGCGGGGCGAATGCGGCACCGTCGACGAACATTTTTTGGCAGACCATGCAGACGTCCGTGCACTCAGGACTGCAGAACAAATCGCCGCTGCTGAGGCGCTTGATCTCGGTGCGGTACATTTTCTCAATTATCGTGACAGTAATATGCCGGGCACACCCGACAATCTCCATCCCGAGGCGTTGGTCATGGCACCGGTGACCGATGTCGCCGAGCGTGTCGCCGCAATTATTGATGCATTCGAGCCGCAGTACCTGATTACCTTCCCACCATATGGTGGCTACGGGCATCCTGATCACATTGCCATTCATCATGCAACGACGTTGGCGTTGACGCAGGCCAAATGGCAGGTCTCTGAGGTGTATTACTCGACATTTTCGACGTCGTTGTTGCGGGTCATCATTGGTGCGATGCGTTTGTTGGGCAAAAACCCACGTGCCTTCGGGCGCAACGGCGACATCGATATGGTGCGCGTCGCCGAAGAAGCCACGCCGATTACGACGAGCGTTGACTGTCGGCACGTCATCCCCGCCAAAATCGCTGCCTGGAAGTGCCATGCAAGCCAGGGTGGTGGCATAACGCGTGTACCGGCGTTCTTGTGGTGGTGGTTCTACGGTTCCGAAACATTGACGCAGGTGACCCCGGCACCCGCCGGACGTCGCACGCGCTTGCGGTTCGATGCATGAGCGCCGATCGCCCTGACATCACGATACGCCGTGCCCATGGGGGTGACATCGCCGCACTGGTCGATGTGCATAGTGATGCCTTCCACGATAAGTTCTTGGCGGCATTCGGTGAACGGCGTTATGCGGCGGGTGTGGCGTTGATGCAAGACATCTGGCGGCGCCAGGGGAGTGCCGGCTTATCGGGGATATGGGTCGCCGAGGTGGATGGTGTGGTGGTTGCAACGATTGCGTTGCGCGCGCGCATCACGAGTCGGGCGTTGCCCCTGATCCCGGTCGAGTGGCTGTTCATGCGGGCGTTGGGGATTTGGCGGGCGTTCTATGCGCTGACGATTCTTTCGTTGGTGGATTATCACATCGGCGCCAACGAAATGTACATCTCGGACGTTGCCGTGCGGCATACGCACCGTCGGCTGGGCATCGCCAGTGCGTTGTTGCACCACGCGGTCGGCGAGGCGCAACGGCTCGCAATTGGTTCGGTGTGTTTATTTGTCAGTGCCAGCAACCCAGCAGCCATTGCGTTGTACCAACGGAGCGGATATTTGATTGTGGGCAAACGCCAATCGGTATTTGGGTGGTTGGTGCTGGGCAACTGTCAATGGCATCTGATGCGCAAAATGATCCCCCGCAATGCGCCGACGCTGTTTGCGCCGAGCAGAGAACGGACAAATCCCCCCTCACACCTCGTCGAATAACCCGCGTTGGGTCGGTTTGCGCAGGACATCGCCACGGACACGGGACCAATAGCGCGAAAACCGGGCGATATCGAGGTCTGCTGGCGCGTCGACAAAGGGTTCGTCGGCGAGCACCTCGACCGTGTGCGTCGTGCGCAAATCTGCCACGATGGTTGCAAAGCGTGGGGCTACGGTTGCCATGGTCACAACGCTGTGTGCGTCGTGTAGGCCTGCAAACGCACGTACCTGGGCTGCGACATCGCCGCGATAGATGGCCACATCGAGGTCGAGCAGACATTCGTACAAAAACACCATCCGTTTGAGGCTCAGCCCATAGCCACGCAAGACCACATCGTCCCAGACGAATACGGCCGGGGCTGTGGGGTATTGTTGGAAGGCTGCACACTCGCGGCGTAGACAATCGGCATGAATCCAGACAATAGCCGTCATGGCAGATCCTCGCTCCGTGCCGGCGTGGGTAACCCGCGGGCACGGCGTTCGTCACAGATGAGTTGATACATCTCCGCCACGACACCGTCATGGGGCGCGACGGCAGCCACCCGGACACGCACCACCGGCGCGCGAAACCACGGAATGATGAGTTGCAACGTTGCTGCCAGCCATTCGCGGTCACGGCGCACGGGGACCCGTTGCACCCATGGGTGATGGAGCGCGCGTGCTGACGTCACCCCACTGACCAACATGCCGACGACGGTGGCGTTGGGGACGGCGCGGCGCAGGATTGCGGGCATGTCGGACCAGAGCGGCAAGGTTGCCTGGGCGTCGTCCAACACCGCAGGATCCGCTTCGATACGCCCGGCGGGGAATGTCAGCAGCGCGCCACCCTGGCGCACGTGGCGCACTGCCGCACGCAGTGCATGGGCCCGACCGGGACCGGCATCGGGGACTTCGATGAGGTAGGGTGCAAAGCCGGGCATTGCCTGCAACAGCGGGCGTTCGGCGGCGATGATACGCAGATCGCCACGACCGATGGTCTGCACGAGTGCTGGGGCATCGACCAGGCCGGGGTGATTGGCCACGCAGATGAGTGGCCCCGTGGGTGGGATGCATGCTGCCCCGATGGGCTCGGTAGCGCCGGCAATGCGGGTGACGAGGTGCGCACAGGCCGATACGATGCCGACCGTGGCGGCACGTTTGTCTGCCTCAACGAGCGTCTGTGCCAACCGGTACGCCGGCCACCATGCCATGGTCCGCACCACAGCACGCCGCAACGGACGAGTTGTTGCACCGAACGCTACCACGACGTCATCGAGGTTGTAGCGCGTCAACGTTGTGCGGTGTGCCGGCATGGATGTCCACTTCTGTTGCGTCTGTTGTCTGCATTCTACCAAGTGTGCGTGGCTGATGTGTTTGCATGGGGGCGCGCAAAGAAAACCCGCACGTGCCACGACACGTGCGGGGGAGAATTGCAATCGCGAACTGGTGACGATTATGGAGCAGTGGTGCGCGTCGCAGTGCGTGAAGGGGTGAGCGTCTTGGTTGTGCTCTTGGTGCGCGACGGGGACAGGGTTTTGGTGGGTGTCGGGGTGGATGTGCTCGGAACGATGATTCCTAAGCGGACAAAAGGCAGCGCGTCGCCCATGTCGCTCGCCGGGTAGACGCCGTAGTCTTCGGTGGTTGAGCCACTGCCGAGTTGGCCGTTGCTATTCTCGCCCCAGCATTTGACGCCGGTGCTGATGGTGAGGATGGCACAGCGGAAGTCGCTGCCGATGCTCAATGCGCTGACGGTCGTTCCCGTACCAACATCTACGGTCGGTAGGGTGTCACCCATTTCGCCGGTTGCATTACCCCAATTGGTGTCGGTAGCGCCGACGCCAATGCCCAGATTGGCATCGGAGTTATCGCCCCAGCATTTGAGAGAATCATCGTCGAGGAGTGCGCAGAACGAGTTCCCGAGGCCGCCATAGATGCGCTTGGCGGTATGACCACTGCCTAGGTCGATGGCGCTCAGGGCTGCGATTTGACCGGCGGATTCGCCACGATTGACTGCATCGCCGATGCCCAATGCGCCGTAGACGTTCGACCCCCAGCAGCGCACCGTGCCGTCGTCGAAGCGGGCGCACGCTGCATCCGCATTGCCTGCGAGTTCGACGGGAGTCAGATCGGTACTGAACGGGACACGTGCAAGGTCATCGCCCATTTCGCCACTGCCATCGCCGCGATGGTCGGTATCGCCGACGCCGAGTTGACCGTCCCAGTTGTTGCCCCAGCATTTGATGGAGTCATCATCCAAGAGTGCACAGTAGCCCAATGAACGCGCTGCAATGCTCTTGACCGTCCGGCCGGTCCCCACGTCTACGGGGACCAGTGCATCGCCCATTTCGCTGCTTGCATCACCAATAGTGTCTATCGACCCGACGCCGAGCTGGCCGAATACATTCTGGCCCCAACACACAAGCGTCGCGTTGTCGAGGAGTGCGCAGGTGCTGCCTTCGCCGAGTGCTACAGCGCTCGCGGTGCGCCCCGTACCGAGGTCGACGTATGGGAGTATGTCCCCCATCTCGCCACTGCCATCGCCGCGATGGTTGGTATCGCCGATGCCGAGTTGGCCGGCACCATTGCCGCCCCAACATTTGACGCGTTTGGTGGTGGTTAGAATGCAGGTATGGTCACTGCCCGCATAGATTTTGCTGGCCAGCACACCGGTGCCGAGATCGACAGCGGGGAGGGAGTTGCCCATTTCGCCGCCGGCATCACCGCGGCTGGCGGTGTCGCCCAGTCCGAGTTGCCCGTTGGTATTGAGCCCCCAGCATTTGACCACCGAGCTAGCCAGGATTGCGCAGGAGTGACTCGATCCACTTGCCAGTGCAGAAACGCGCGAGACATAGCCGATGGGTGTACGGGTGGGTGTCTTGGACTTGGTGGGTGTTCTGGTTTTGGTTTTGGTTTTGCTGCGGGTGGGGGTCTTGCTGCGGGTGTATGTTTTGGATGCGGTGCGCGTCACCGTCGGTGTATTGGTCTGCGATGGGGTGCTCGTGTCGACCGGGGTGTTGGACGCGGTCGGAGTGTCTGTGTCAACCGGGGTGCTGGTCGCGGTAGGTGAGACACCATCGAGGTCCACTATAGGGAGGTTATCCCCCATCGCTGACGAAGTATATCCGCGCGTGTCCGCATCACCATAGCCCAATTTCCCGTTTTGCCCATGGCCGAAACATTTGATGTTCGTCGAGCTCAATATCTGACAGCTGTGCGCTGCACCAATCGCCACCGCTGTTACCTGTATCCCTGTACCGAGGTTCACGGCTGCGAGGGCTGCCATTTCAGCCGTCGAATCGCCACGATTATTCATATCACCTTGGCCGAGTTGGCCGAACCCATTATCACCCCAGCATTTGAGGGTCCCATTATCGAGGATGGCACAGGTATAGTCGAGATCGCCACGTTTACACGCTGCAACTGCAACTGCGGTTCTCCCCGAGCCGAGGTTGATCGCGGGCAAGGAATCACCCATTTCGCCACTGCCATCGCCGATGTTTGCTGTCGTGTCTTGCCCTAATTGGCCAGACGCGTTGAATCCCCAACACTTGAGGCTCCCGTTGTCGAGTATGGCACAGGTGTGGTACGAACCAGCTGCAATGGTTTTGGCAGTACGACCAGTGCCGAGATTGACAACCGCAGCTTCTCCAATGTTCGGATACACCAGACTAGCCGTATTCCCCAATCCGAGTTGGCCGTAGGTATTCGCGCCCCAACATTTGACGGTATCATTGTCGAGTATTGCGCATGCGTGCTGCCGCCCGGCTGAAATAGCCTTGGCGGTGCGACCCGCACCCAGGTTGACGGCGGGCAGATTCGCCCCCATCGTGTCGCTCGACATTCCATGCCAGCCATCAGCGCCGGTTTGGCCTACGTCGTTTACCCCCCAACATTTGACCTGACTTGTATTCAGGATTGCACATGTAAATTGATAGCCAGCACTCAGCGATGTGGCATAGTCCGTACTTAAGTCCACTGCAATAAGGGAACTCCCCATCTCACCACTGTTGTCGCCGATGTTTGATCTGCTACCGTTTCCTAATGTGCCCCAAAAATTTTCGCCCCAACAGACAGTCGAATTGTCGTTCCGGATTGCACAGGTATGCCCGTACCCCGCACTGATGTATTTGGCCGTCTGATCGAGGTCGACGGCAGGGAGGCCTGCGCCGGTTTCGCTCACGGCATCACCATAACTATTGGTGTTACCCAACCCCAATTGTCCGTTGTTATTAGCCCCCCAGCATTTGACGACGCCCGTCGTCAGCATTGCGCAGGAGTGATCACTGCCCAGCGAAATCTGCGTCGACCGACTCAGTCGCGGCGCAGCGGCGACACGAGAGTCGAACGACTGCGTTCGGAGTGCGACGGCACAGCATGCCAGGATGATAAGCACAGAAAACACCGCTAGCGAGAGTCTACGCATACATCTGCTCCATCTTGCCGAAAATTTACTTGTTTATAGTAAACAAAGCCCCTCTACCGAATCTGTACATACAATCTTTACGTTTATACAAAAAACCACACGCGGCACGCCGCGTGTGGTGCAGGATATGTCGCAATTTGCCAATCACGTCAACAGCTGTTGGTCAGGTGTCTCCGATATTTCTTATGGGGTAACTACTCCAAGATTGACAATCGGCAGATTATCACCCATCTGGGAGCTACTGCCTCCATACGTGTAAAATCCTAGGCCATCACCCAGTTGCCCTTGATTTGGCTTGCCAAAGCACTTGATATCGGTTGATGTCAGCAACACACAGGTGTGCATCTCACCCATGGCAACCTGTGCGGCCGTTTGGCCGGTCCCCAGATTCACGGTGCCCAACGCCGCCATTTCGCCTGCCGCATCACCACGATTGTCACTGTCGCCTACGCCGAGTTGTCCAGACCCGTTTTCGCCCCAGCATTTGAGTGCGTTGTTATCCAGGATGGCACAGGTGTAGTCGAGGTCCGCGCGCCGTGAGGTGTAGACGCTCTTTGCGGTCCGCCCAACTCCGAGGTTAATCGCTGTCAGATTGGTCATCTCGCTGGAGGTATCACCGAGGGTCGTGGTCGAGTCTTGCCCCAATTGACCGCTGGCATTGTAGCCCCAACACTTGAGGGTGCCGTTGTCCAAAATCGCACACGTATGGTTCCCACCAGCAGCGATGGCCGTGGCCGTGCGACCGGTTCCGAGGTTGACGGTTTGCAATGCGCTCCCCAGATCGGCAGAGCCACGACTCGTGGTATCACCATAGCCTAATTGACCATAGGTATTGAGTCCCCAGCAGGTGATAGCACCGGTATTCAGGATTGCGCAGGTATGGAACGCACCAGCCGATACCGCCACTGCGGTATGCCCATTCAAATCGACGGCTGGCCAACTGGCACCCAACTCGGCGCTCTCGCCAAAGTTCGCGGTACCGTTGATCCCGAGCTGGCCATGATCATTTTGGCCCCAACATTTGACCGCACCACTGGCCAGCAATGCACAAATGTGATCATCACCCTCGCTCAGGGTCACTGCATAACTCGAACCGAAGTCGACGGTTGTCAGTGCACTGCCCATTTCACCGCTCGAATCACCGATAATTGTATTCCATAGGCCATTCCCGAGCAGATACCCATACCCATCACCCCAGCAGACGGTCTTGTCATCGGCCCGGATGGCGCAGGTCGCGTTGCCTTCACCGGCTGCAATGTACGTAACGGTCTGGCCGATGTCTACCGCCGGCAATCCAGAGCCGATGGTGCTGGATGTGAGCCCATAGATGTCCGTGTTGCCCAACCCCAATTGACCGGCATTATTCTCGCCCCAACACTTGACTGCACCGTTGGTCATCACCGCACAACTGTAGTTGTGTCCAGCTGCGATCATCAGCGACCCACTAACGGGCGTCGCGGTCATGCTCGGTGTAAGGGTCGGTGTAAGGGTCGGTGTCAGAGTCTTGGTCGGTGTCAGAGTCTTGGTCGGTGATTTGGTTTTCGTACGTGTTAAGGTTTTTGTGGGTGATTTGGTTTTCGTACGTGTTTTTGTTTTGGTTGGTGACTTCGTTTTTGTGCGTGTTTTGGTTTTTGTGGGTGATTTGGTTTTTGAGGGTGTCTTGCTACGTGTCAGTGTCCTGCTGGGGGTCAATGTGGGCGGTATGACGTCACTCAGGTCGACGATTGGAATGTTATCGCCAGTCGTTATGGAACTGCCGCCGTACCCAATTGTTGATCCATAGCCCAGTTGCCCAGCACCTGCGTTACCAAAGCACTTGATGTTTGCAGATTTCAACAAGACACACGTATGCCGCTCACCCAGGGCAACCTGTGCAGCCGTTTGGCCGGTTCCCAGATTCACCGTACCGAGCAACGCCATTTCGCCCGTCGCATCACCGCGATTGTTGCTATCGCCGACGCCGAGTTGTCCTATGGCATTTTCGCCCCAACATTTGAGGGTGTCGTCGTCGAGGATGGCACAGGTATAGTCGAGGTCTGCGCGGCGTGAGGCATAGACGCTCTGGGCGGTACGCCCGCTTCCGAGGTATACCGGGAGCAGATTGTCGCCCATTTCGGCGGCACCATCGCCGAGGGTCGTGGTCGAGTCTTGACCCAATTGCCCCGTTGCGTTGTAGCCCCAGCATTTGAGTGAGCCGTTGTCCAAAATCGCACAGGTGTAGTACCCGCCCGCGGCGATGGCTGTGGCTGTGCGTCCAGTCCCGAGATTGATGGTGGTCAGTGCACTACCCAAATCTGCAGACGTGCGATTCGTGGTATCGCCATACCCCAATTGCCCTTTATCGTTTAGACCCCAACAAGTGACAGCACCTGTGTTCAGAATGGCGCAGGTATGGAATGCACCGGCAGATACCGCTAGGGCAGTGTTCCCATTCAAATCAACGGCTGGCCAATTGGTCCCCAACTCGGCGATTGCGCCATAGTTCGCAGTACCGCTGATTCCTAGCTGTCCGTATCCATTTTGGCCCCAACATTTGACTTCACCACTCGCCATCAATGCACAGATGTGATCGTCGCCCTCGCTCAGGGTCACTGCATAGCTACTGCCGAAGTCGACGGGTGTCAGTGCGCTGCCCATCTCGCTGCTCGAATCACCGATAGTATCGTTCCATGCACCAGTCCCGAGGAGGTACCCATACCCATTTCCCCAACACACGGTCGTATCATCTGCGCGGATGACGCAGGTTGTGTTGTGTTCGCCTGCCGTGATGTATTTGACTGTTTGGCCGATATTCACCGTCGGCAGTCCAGAACCTACTTCGTTTGCGTCATCTCCATAGTTCGTTGTACTCCCCAAACCCAGTTGGCCCGCATAATTCTCGCCCCAACAGCGCACCGTCCCATCCGTCAGCACTGCACAACTGTAGTTATGACCGGCTGCGACCATGAGTGAGCCGATATTGGGGATTGAGGTCGGCGTCATGGAAGCCGTTGGGGTGTCTGCACGTGAAGCGGCTGCGTCTGCGACCGGTTTCCCAGTGTCAGGTTGCCACATAACGGCTGTGATGACCAAGAGCATACCCAACAAAACCGCAATGTATCGCCGCATAGGAGGACTCCGAGCATTCTGAGGTTAGTGTACTGGTGATAGTGTACGAAAACATTCTCTACAGATTCTAGACAAGTGTGTTTGACTGTTGTGGATGCCAATCCTAGTTGACAACTGTATCGAACCCCGGTGCGTAC
>QWQY01000019.1 GCA_003670675.1 Chloroflexota bacterium | reverse complement strand
CTATTACGACAGCGCACAAAAAACGGTCCTCTTTCCCTTTGGTCACGGCAAAAGCTACACCACATTTGCCTACGAAAACCTGCGCGTACCCGACGAAAGCATCGCCGCACAAGATGGTGTTTCGTTGGCGTTTGACCTCATCAACACGGGCACGGTGGCAGGCAGTGAAGTCGTCCAAATCTATGTCCACGACCACGACAGCACGCTGTTTCGGCCTGACCAAGAGCTCAAGGCGTTTCGCAAAGTACATCTCGCCGCCGGTGAACGCACAACCATGATGTTCCACCTCCCGTGGCGCGCCTTTGCAGCCTATGACGACCGGGTTGCTGCGTGGTTGGTCGAGTCTGGTCACTTCGAGATCCGTGTCGGGGCCTCGTCCCGTGACATCCGCTGTACTGCCGTCGTCGACCTCGAATCGGCGGATGTAGTCGCCCCCCTCAACAACCCGGCGTTGGCGCCATACTATAACCTCGATCATGCAGAGTTCCCGGCCGAAGCCTTTCATGCACTGCTCGGTTTCCCTCCGCTGCCATCCGTTCCCCGCCGCGGGTCGTACACTATCAACACGCCCATCGTCGACATGCACGAATCGTTGCTTGGCCGGCTCATTCATCGCATTATCAAGCGCCAACTGCGCACCATGACGCACCCTGACCCGGGTGGTCCCAGCGAGCTGTTGTTTGCTGCCGCCGCCGAAGAAATACCCCTGCGTGTCGCCATGACCTTTTCGCGCGGGGTTGTCACCCTCGACCACATCGAGTGGCTATTGGCCATCATCAACGGGCATTGGTGGGCGGCAGTACGGCGTATCCCACGCTTGTTTGCTCGCAATCGTACCTATCAGGTCATCCACCCCGTGCCACGCACCAGCCCGCCATCGACGACGATCCCGTAGATCGACACCTGTCGGTCGTTCCCACGGTGTGGCGCGCATCCTCGGATGGGCGCATCCGTCTGGTCGGATTGTGTGAACGCGTGCGGCACCGAACACAACGTCAGCTTTCGGGAGGCAGAATGAACGACGTGTTTTTTCAGACCGCCTGGTCAACCCTGGCCAATGGCTACGCCGGCACCCCCGCCATAACGCCGTTTCGCACCGATCTGGTCTGTGCACCGGCGTGGGGGATCCGCCTCGCCGATCCAACCGGCAGCATGCAGCCTATCGACGACTACTATGTCGCATCCCCTGACGACGATGCTACAGTAGTATTGGCAGTCATCCGGGCGGTTCCACCGATGTCCCGCGCATATCTCACCGTCGCCGAACAAAGCCCCGCGACCGACGGTATCTACCGATCACTCGGCTGCGTCTACGACTCATCCGAATGCCTGATGTCCTATGATCTGCGGCAATACACCCCCGTTCCGCCCACGCACCACGTCGATACGCTGACCGTTGCCGACATCGGTCCGTGCAACACCGCCGACCCCGAGGCGATGATCTGGCTCAACGAAGCAAACGTCGCTGCTCCACAGATGACGCATGTCGCCGTGCGCTCTGGCCCTCGGGTATTGGCGCGTGCACGCACCCTGCGCTTGCCGGATCAAACGAGTTACATCAGCATGGTCTACACGGCCCCGCAGGCCCGTCGCAATGGGTATGCACGGGACCTCATGCTGGCGCTACTGGCAGCCGATGCCGCCGCAGGGGTGCACACCGCCGTGTTGATGTCGTCGCAAATGGCCATCCCACTCTACCGGAGCCTGGGCTTTGTGCCGCTCTGCAACACCCACATCTACACCATCTGACCCAACATGCGGGCAGCACAGCTGTGATACAATCCGTGCATTCCCATCAGCCTTCAACACCCCATACCGTACTGCGGAGGACACCCGATGACGCACACGAATCCAACCGCACCCGACGCGCGACTGGCTGCGTTGACGCGTGCCCAAAAAATCGCCCTCGTCTCGGGCCAAAACTTTTGGGAAATGCACGCCGTGCCCGAGCTCGGGTTGCCTGCAATCATGCTCACCGACGGCCCGCACGGCGTCCGCAAACAAGCCAGTAGCACCGAAGTCAACCTCGACCACAATGTGTTGGCAACCTGCTTTCCCACTGCGTCGGCGTTGGCCAGCAGCTGGGACCGCGACCTCATCCAGCGCGTCGGTGTCGCGATCGGTGCCGAAGCCCGTGCCAACTCGGTGAGTGTCGTCCTCGGGCCTGGGGTCAACATCAAGCGCTCGCCGCTGGGTGGCCGCAACTTCGAGTACTTCTCCGAAGACCCCTTTCTCTCGTCACACATGGCCGCTGCCTATATCCACGGTGTGCAATCGCAGGGCGTCGGTACGTCGATCAAGCACTTTGCCGCCAACAACCAAGAATACCGCCGCATGACCATCGACACCCACGTGGACGAGCGTGCCCTGCGCGAAATCTACTTGGCCAGCTTCGAACATGCCGTCATCGACGCCAAACCGTGGACCGTGATGTGTGCCTACAACGCCATCAACGGCACCTTAGCCAGTCAAAACCGGCGCTTGTTGACCGATGTCCTGCGTACCGAATGGGGCTTTGCTGGGGTGGTTGTCTCGGATTGGGGGGCGGTCTACCAGCGCGTCCCAGCACTCAACGCCGGGCTCGATCTCGAAATGCCGGGCAACGGCAACATCCACGCCGCTGCCATAGCGGCAGCGCTCGCCGACGGTTCTCTCCCCGAAGCAGTCCTCGACCAGCGTGTGTCGGCGCTCCTCGATATGATCGAAAAAGCCCTCCCGGCCTTCCAGGATCCCGGCACATACGACCACGCAGCACATCACGCACTCGCCCGCCGCGCCGCAGCCGACGGTGCGGTCTTGCTCAAAAACGACACCCAATTGCTCCCGATTGCGACGACGCAACGCATCGCCGTCGTCGGCTCGTTCGCAAAGACCCCACGCTACCAAGGTGCAGGCAGCTCGATGATCAGCCCCCACCAAATCGACACCTTCTACAATGCATTCGTCGCCCGTGTCGGCGCCGATGGGAGCGTCAGCTATGCCGAGGGCTACACCCCTCGCGCAACTGCTCCAGACGCCGACCGCATCGCCGCCGCAGTGGCAGTCGCCCGCACTGCCGACATCGTCGTGGTCTGTGCGGGACTCCCCGATGTCGAAGAAACCGAGGGCCTCGACCGGCAGCACATGCGCATGCCCGAGGCACACAATGCCCTCATTGCTGCGGTCGTCGCCGTCAATCCGCGGACCGTCGTCGTCCTCAGCAACGGCGCACCAGTCGAGATGCCCTGGCACGATCAGGTACCCGCCATCCTCGAAGGCTATCTCGGTGGCCAAGCGGGTGGGTCTGGTTTGGTCGACATCCTCGTCGGCGACGTCACCCCGAGCGGCAAACTGGCCGAGACCATCCCATTCACGCACACTGATCACCCCGCGCATGTCGACTTCCCGGGTTCACCCACCGATGTCGAATACCGCGAGAGCATCTACGTCGGCTACCGCTACTACAACACCGCGCAGACGCCGGTCCGCTATCCGTTTGGGTATGGGCTCAGTTACACCACGTTTGCCTATAGCACCGTCACTGTCAACCAGCAGTCCGTCGCCGCAGACGACGGTGTCGACGTGTCGCTGACCATCACCAATACCGGTACCGTCGCTGGTGCCGAGGTCGTCCAGCTGTATGTCCACGACCAGACCGCGACGGTCTTCAAACCCACCCACGAACTCAAAGCATATGCCAAAGTGCACCTACAACCCGGTGCATCCCAACAGGTCACCTTCCATCTGCCACGCCGTGCATTTGCGCACTACGACGTCGCGCAATCGTGCTGGGTGGTCGAGTCGGGTGCATACGACATCCACATAGGTGCGTCGTCGCGCGACATCCGCCAATCAGTGACGGTCGACGTTGCTTCAACGGACAGCATTACCCCATCGGCCACCAGCGCACCGATGCAGGCATACTGGCAGCCGAGTGCAGCCGGCTTCTCAGCAACATCGTTCAGCGCACTCTGGGGCGGACCAGTACCGTCCTCGACACAGCGACGAGGATCGTTTACCACCAACACCCCGATAGCCGACATGCGCGAGAGCATGCTTGGGCGCCTCGTACACGCACAAGTCCGTGCGGGATTCAAACAGTTTGCATCGAGCGACACCGATGGTCCCACCAACAAGCTCTTCGAAGCAATGGCCGAAGAAGCGCCGTTGCGCGTTCTGCTGATGTCAGGCGGCGGCAAAATCTCGAACACCACCCTCGAAGCCATCGTCGCCTGGGTCAACGGGCACTATCTGCGTGCGATTCGGCTCATCGTAGCCAATCGATTTCGCTGACATCGGCAGGACGCACAGCACCCACGGCATCGCCGTGGGTGCTTTTTTTGTGGAGGGTAATTGGTTGAGTGATTACGGCAGCAAGACAATCTTGGTGACTGGGGCAGTCCCTGCCAGCAACTCCTCGAAGGACATCCGGCCGTCCGCCAACGGTCGTTCGACCACCCAATCGGGCGTCGCTTTGACCACGTGCCGGGCGATCAAATCGACGGCGGTGGTAAATGCCTCGCGGCTATAACAGAAGCTCCCCATCAACCGGATTTCTTGGCGAATGATGTAATTGGTGGGGATGGCCGTTTCGTCCTCGTGTAGACCCATCAATACGACCGCCCCGCCCGGCATGACCGCTTTGATTGCCTGATTCCGTACGACACCGGTACCGACAGCATCGACCGCGATATCGACCCCGCCCGGGTAGACTGCCAACGTCGCAGCCACGGTATCGGCCGATTTTGCATTTATCGTATGGGTAGCACCCCAATGTTTGGCCACCTCGAGGCGGGTGTCCGAGATATCGCTGACAATAATCTGCTTGACGCCACGTGCTTTGGCAGCGGCAATCACACATAACCCAATTGGGCCAGCGCCGAGTACCAGCAGGGATTGGCCGGCTTGGGCATTGGCCAGCTCGACGGCATGTACGGCACAGGCCAGTGGTTCTGCCAGTGAACCGGCAGTGAATGATATTTTTTCGGGCAAATGCCAGCACAAATCTGCCGGCACGACCACAAATTGCGCAAAAGCGCCGGGCAAATGGGCACTCAGGAGTTTGCGGGAACGACAGAGGTTCACCCGACCCGCTTTGCACCGATCACAGGTACCACAGGTCACTAGTGGGTTAAACGTCACCCGTTGACCCTGGTGCACCGGGGTGCCGTCCGCCAAGATTCCCCCGCCCGACACAATGGTACCGGCTGCTTCGTGCCCCATGATGAGCGGCGGGACGCGCAGGCTATTGTGCCCCAAATAGCCACTCAGTTCTGAGCCGCAGATGCCTACAGCGCCCACTTTAATCAGGACTTCGTGCGCCTGTGGCACAGGAGTCGGGAGTGTTTGCAGTTCCATCTGATGTGGGCCCAGCCATACCAACGCACGCATTTCCGAAGAGACGGTATGGTTCTGCATGATTCGCTCCTCCGCGCACCGGTGCGCAGTCTCAGTCAGGGTAGTGTACCCATGGCGGGATTATACCACCGCATCCCACTATCCCATGCGCGATTTCGCTACACGTCTGTTCTCGACTGCGCATGGGAACAACAGCCAGTGATGGTCGTTTTTCCCCACGCAGCATGCGAAAACCGAAGGCGCCCGCGCAAACAGCGCGGTACTCATCGATCAGCGTGGGTGTGATCATTGTTCTTGCCATGTTTGGAACACTGTGGCCAATCGTAACAGCTGTCTCCACCTTTCTTGCACTGCTGCCACTATTCAGACACTGCAAATTGCAAACTACTAACTACTAACTACTAACTACTAACTATAATGAATTCATTCTTTTGTACTGGAGGCAACGATGCTCCCTATTGACTATGCACAACGCGTCTATGCCGGCGTCCTCGGCATAATTATCGGCGTCTACCTCGGCCGTCCGTTCGAAAGCGCGACCCACGAGCAGATCATGCGCGACCTGGGCGAAATCGAATACTACGTCCACGAGCGCCGCAACATGAACCTCGTCGTCGCCGACGACGACATCACCGGCATGTTCACCTTCCTCCGTGCCCTCAAAGACCATGGCGGCAACCCGCACACCCTGACCGCCGCCCAGATCGGCCAGAGTTGGCTCAATTACATCGTCGAAAACCGCACCATCCTCTGGTGGGGCGGCGTGGGCAATTCGACCGAACATACTGCCTTCCTCAACCTCAAAAAAGGCATCCCCGCGCCCGACAGTGGCTCGATTGCCCGCAACTCCAAGGTCGTCGCCGAACAAATCGGTTCGCAGATCTTTATCGACGGCTGGGCCATGGTCGCCCCGGGTGATCCTGCCCTCGCCGCCGCCCTCGCCCGCAAAGCATCGCAGGTCAGCCACGACGGCGAGGCCATCTACGGCGCGCAGATGATCGCCGCCATGGAGGCCCAAGCCTTTGTCGAGTCAGACCTCAATGCGCTCATCGACTGCGGCTTGCAGCACATCCCCAAAGACTCCATCATCGCCCGATTGGTCCACGACGTCCGCGATTGGCACGCCGAGTACCCCGATTGGCACGACACCTTCCGCCAGATCCAGCGTGTCTATGGCTACGACACCTACGGCGGCAACTGCCACATGGTGCCCAATCATGCCATCATCCACATGGGGCTCTTGTACGGCGGCGACGACTTCCAAAAAGCCATGCTCATCACCAACACCGCCGGCTGGGACACCGACTGCAACGCCGCCAACGTCGGCTGTCTGCTCGGCATCAAACACGGTCTAGCGCTCTTTGACCAGGGTCCCGACTGGCGCGGCCCGGTGGCCGATCGGTTGTTCTTGCCCACCGGCGACGGCGGCCGGTCCATCAGCGACGCCCTGACCGAGAGCTACCACGTCATCAACATGGGTCGGGCCGCCCAGGGTCTGCCGTCGTTGGCTCCGAAGGATGGCGCGAAGTTCCACTTTTCGCTCCCCGGTGCAGTCCAGGGCTTTGTGCCCGACGATAGCGAACGCAGCCGCGGGGTCGCTGCCATCAGCCAGGTGCAGGGATACAACGGCGGCAGCAGTCCCGCGCTGGCCATCACCTACACCAATCTGGCCCGCGGTCGCAGTGCCGTGGCTACGACGGCGACGTTCATCCCACCCGACAGCCTCAATACAAACAGTTCGTACGACATCCTGGCCTCGCCGACGCTCCACAGCGGCCAGACCGTCCGTGCCGTTGTCGCTGCCGATGCCGCCAATATCCAGCCCGTCGACGTGCAACTCATCGCCCGCATCTACGGTGTGGGTGACGCCATCGAGACCATCCGTGGCCCCATCCATACCATCGCCGGCTCCCAGGCGACGACCCTCAGCTGGCGTATGCCCGACACCGGCGGTGCACCCATCCTGCAGATCGGGCTCGAGGTCACTAGCATGCCGCGGGCGAATGGGACCATCTACCTCGACCAGATGACCTGGGGCGGCACGCCGACTGCCAATCTGGGCCGACCAGCCTTTGCCAATACCCTCTGGCGCCGGGCCTGGGTCGATGCGACGGATTTATTCGACCATCGCTGGCCCGACCCCATCCGTATTGCCCACAACCGCGGGACCGGATTGTTGCTCCAAGGTACGGCAGACTGGTGCGACTACACCGTGCAGGCCGATATCATCCCGCATCTGCTGGCCAACGGTGGCTTGGTGGCCCGCGCGCAGGGGCTGACGCTCTACTACGCGCTCCAGTTTGTCCATGGCGGCAATGTTGAGCTCATCGCGCAGCACGACGCCGAGCGCGTGGTGTTGGCCCGCGTCGCCTACGACTGGCAGCAAGAGCGGCAGTACACGCTGCGCATGCAGGTGACCGGCAGCGCCATCGTGGCAACCATCGACGGCGGCCCGACGCTGATGGCAACCGATACGCGTTATGCGCACGGCGCTGTCGGGCTGGTGCTGACCGAGGGGCGACTCATATGCAATGCGGTGTCGGTGCGGCCGTGATGATAATGACGGTCGTCGCGGGGATGGGGGTAAGGGCAAAACACTTTTTGCCCTTACCCCCATCTGACGCCCTTACCCCCTCACGTCGCTCTTGCACTCGACGCTCTCCCGCCCCGACCGACGCCCGCTGCCCTGCGCGTCCTCATGCACTCAGCGTCTCTGCGCGAACGTCTCCAACCGCATCCTCACGCCCTCTGCGGCACCGCGCGTACGTTCTCTTTTGTGTTACTCAAAAAACGCCTTGTCCTCTGCCTCGAGATACTTCTTGGCCGCATTGACGCGGAACGTCACCCCCAAGCCCGGTCGGTCCCACACGTCGACATAACTATCTTTGACAATCTGGTCCGGCAAGCCGTCGACGATGTCGTACCACCACGGCAGGTTGGCCTTGGGGTACTCGAACGCGATGAAGTTATCGGGCAACGTGGCACACACCTGCACCAGCGCCGCCAAGCCAAAGACGCCATTGCCGGTGCCGTGCGGCGCCATGGCAATCCCGTGCAGGTCAGCGTATTCGGTAATCCACTTGAGCTCGGCGATACCGCCCACGTCGAGCGGGTCGGGGCCGATGACGTCGACAGCCCGTTTTTCAATCAGCTCCATGAAGTTCTGGCGCAAATACATCTGCTCGCCGGTATGCAACGGCGTCGACGTCCGCGTTTTCACATCACGATACTGATCGGCCGTCACAAACGGTGCGTAGTCGCCCGACAACATGTCCTCGAGCCAGCGCAGTTGGAACGGCTCGCAGGCCTGGGCAAAGCGCAATGCGTCCTGCGGCAAAAACCCGGGCCCACAATCCAACGCCAGTTCGATCGTGTCTGGCAATGCCTCACGCATGGCTTGCACACAGGCCACGGTATGATTGAGCCCCTGCGCCGTCATGACGCCGCGGTTGCTGTGCACACCCCAATTGCGCCGCTCGCCATAGCTGTAGTTGGGCGTCGTGATGGCCATCGGGCTGTGGAACGAGATGGGCTGCTTGAACAGCGTAAAGCCCTCGGACCACCCCTGGATTTTCTGCACGTTCTCGACATATTCTGCCGGCGTCTGCAACGGCATCGGGTAGCGATTGGTGGTGATGTAGGTGCGCACCTTGTCGCGCACTTTGCCGCCCAGTAGTTTGTAGACGGGCAGGTTGGCTGCTTTGCCGGCGATGTCCCACAGGGCAATCTCGATGGCACTGACCGCCGCACCCCACGGTTTGAACGCCCCCATGCGGCGGATGCGCTGCATCACTGCCTCGACATTGGTCGGGTCGAGGCCGATAATCATCTCCCGGTAGTACAACACGTGCGGCTTCAGGTACGACTTATAAAACTCGGCTTGGCCATAGCCGTCAATCCCGGCGTCGGTGGTGATGCGGATGATGGGAGTTCCCCCCATGGTGGCGCATTTGAGGTCGGTGATTTTCATTCGACGTTCCTTTCATTCATCAAAAGTCGATCACGCAGAGGCACAGAGGACAAGAGATCGCAGAGGAGGGGGTACGTAGACGGGCGTGTGTATAAGTCGGGAGGCATGTAATCGGGCTCGTCATAGCGGTACATACCGCACATTTGCTGCCAGCTTCATTCCCCATCCCTTCTCCGTGGCTCTGCGTGTACGTTCCTCTTTTGCCCCCGCGTGCTCCCTATCTCCGTGGCTCCGTGTGCCCGTCCGGGAGGAGACGATCACGCAGAGACGCAGAGGGACAGAGTTCGCAGAGGAGGAACGGGATCGGATACGTACGCGTCTACAAACTTGGTGGCGTGCAACCGAGTTTGTCGAAGCGGTACATACCGCACATGTGCTGCCAACTCCGTTCCCCATCTCTCTTTTGCACTCCGCGCTCTTTCGTTCTCTGCGTCTCCGCGTGTACGTGCTGATTACAGATCAAAAAAACCCTTATCTTCATCCAATAAATACTTCTGTGCGTTCTTGTTGAACGTCACTCCCAAACCCGGCCGATCCCACACATCGATGTAGCTGTCCTTCACAATCACATCGGGCAACCCATCGACGATGTCGTACCACCACTCTGGCCGGGCCAGCGGGTACTCGAACGCAATGTAGTTGTCGGGCAGGGTCGCACACACCTGCACCAATGCAGCCAGCCCGAAAATGCCGTCGCCTGTCCCATGCGGGGCCATCGCAATGCCATGGATGTCGGCGTACTCGGTAATCCACTTGAGCTCGGCAATACCGCCCACGTCGAGCGGGTCTGGCCCGATGACATCGACGGCGTGTGTTTCGATCAGTTCCATGAAGTTCTGGCGCAGATAAATCTGCTCGCCCGTGTGGATCGGCGTGCTGGTTTTGGCCTTCACATCGCGGTACTGTGCGGCCGACACATACGGCACATAATCACCGGTCAGCATATCTTCGAGCCAGGCAATGCCCATACCTTCGACTGCCTGCGCCAGGCGCACCGCATCGGGTGGGAGGAACCCCGGTCCGCAGTCCAACGCCAATTCAATATGTGCCGGCAGGGCGTTTCGCATCGCTTCGACACAGGCCACGGTATGGCGAAAACCCGCGGCCGATAGCATCCCGCGATGGGGGTGCCGCCCCCAGGCCCGCGGGTCCCCGGTGTAATACCCCGGTATGTCGTTGGGCATCCGACTGTGGAAGGCAATGCCCTGTTTGATCAATGAAAAACCCTCGGGCGAAGCCGCCATTTTGAGCACGTCTTCGGCATACGCCTCCGGTGATTGGTCCCGCAACGGGAACCGAATCGCGCCGTTGTAGACGCGCACCTTGTCACGCACTTTGCCACCCAACAGCTTGTAGATAGGCAGATTGGCTGCTTTGCCGGCGATGTCCCACAACGCTATCTCGATGGCACTGACCGCAGCACCCCATGGCTTGAACGACCCCATGCGCCGGATGCGCTGCATTACGGCTTCGACGTTGGTCGGGTCCAACCCGAGGATCATTTCGCGGTAGTAGAGGATGTGGGGTTTGAGGTTGGGCTTCCAGTTTTCGGCCTGGCCAATACCGTCGATTCCCGCGTCGGTGGTGATTCTTACCACCGGGAACCCGCCAATCACTGCACACTTCAGGTCGGTAATTTTCATGCTGACTCCATTGTCATTTGCTCGACCTATCATACAGCATCGATAGAAAGCAGTTATCAGTTATCAGTTATCAGTTATCAGGGAGCAGAAGAGCAGAAGAGCAGAAGAGCAGAAGAGTAATCTGACTTTCAGGGTTTGCTCAGATGTCGCTATACTGGTTTCAACACACTTTTCTCAAACAAGGAACGCTCATGACCGACCACACCCCTCCCCAACCCGGCATGTCGACCCGCGCCGTCCACGCCGGCTGGGAGCCCGATCCCGCCACCAACGCCGTCAAACGCCCACTGGTCATGGCCAACAGCTACGTCCTGCCCCCCAACGGCGATTGGGATGCCGTGCCGTTCGGCTACGCCCGTGACATGAACCCCAACGAGCGCTGGCTCGAAGAGCGCCTCCAAGCCCTCGAGGGCGGCGAAGATTGTGTCGTCACAGCGAGTGGTGTGAGTGCCATCAATGGCACATTCATGGCGTTGCTCAGCAGTGGCGACCATCTCATCTGTTCCGATATTTCGTATATTTCCGTGCGCACGATGCTGCTCGAGCACTTCCCCAAGCGCTTTGGCATCAAAACGACCCTGGTCAACACCGCCGATCTCGATGCCATCCGGGCAGCCATCACGCCCCAGACCAAACTCATCCACGTCGAAACACCGGGCAACCCCACCACCCGCATCAGCGACATCGCTGCCATCGCAACCCTGGCCCACGCCAATGGTGCCCTTTTGTCGGTCGACAGCACCTGGTCTGGGCTCACCACCCAGAGCCCGCTGACGTTGGGGGCCGACCTCGTCA
This sequence comes from Chloroflexota bacterium, assembly GCA_003670675.1. Taxonomy (GTDB): domain Bacteria; phylum Chloroflexota; class Chloroflexia; order Chloroflexales; family Roseiflexaceae; genus UBA965. The sequence goes on along the minus strand of QWQY01000019.1, from coordinate 4,928 downwards.
TGCACAGCATCTCGAAGTACATCAACGGCCACGGCGATGCCCTCGGCGGTGCCGTCATGGGTCCCAAGCACCTGCTCGATGTCATCCGCAAGTTCGTCGTCAAAGACATGGGCGCCTGCATCAGCCCGTTCAACGCCTGGCAGATCATGCGTGGCGTGGCGACCTTGCCCATCCGCATGGAGCGCCACAACGCCAATGCAATGGCAGTGGCCACGTTCCTGCAATCACATCCCGGCGTCGCCTGGGTACGGTATCCGGGCTTGGCCAGCCATGCCCAACACGACCTGGCCACGCGCCAGATGGACGGCTACTCGGGCATGCTCAACTTCGATTTGGTCGACCCCGCCAAGCGTGCGGCATTCATCGCCGAACTCAAAGTCTTTGTGCACGCGGTGAGCCTCGGTCACGACGAGAGTCTGATTTTCGTCTACAACGACTACGCCGACCAACACTTCTTCCGCGTCTCCATCGGCATCGAAGACGCCGCGGACCTCATCGCCGACCTCCATCAGGCATTAGCGAAGATCTAGCAAAACCACACACCACAGCGCAGGGTTTCGCATTGAGCAGGGTTTCCCATAGAGCAGGGTTTATTGCAATAAACCCTGCCCAAAAACCTGATTGCAATAAACCCTGCTCAAAAACCTGATTGCAATAAACCCTGCGCAAAAATCTGAACGGAACACTATGTTACGCACCTGGACAACGGTCCGAGTCGATTGGTTTGGAAACATCCGCCTCGACATCCTGTCGGGGATTTTGGTTGCTCTGGCACTCATCCCCGAGTCGTTGGCGTTCGCCGTCATCGCCGGGGTCGATCCCAGTGTGACGCTCTATGCGTCGTTTTGTATCGCGGTAGCGACGGCGTTCCTCGGCGGCCGTCCCGGCATGATTTCTGCAGCCACCGGCGCAATGGCATTGGTGCTGGTGCATCTCGTCAGCCAGTACGGGGTCGCCTACGTATTGCCGGTCACCATACTGACGGGCCTCATCCAAATCCTCTTCGGGGTCTTCCGGCTCGGTTCTTTACTGCGGTTCGTGTCACGCTCGGTGGTGCATGGATTCGTCAATGCCCTGGCGATTTTGATCTTTGTGGCACAACTGCCCGAAGTCGTCTGCCAATCCTGGCAGGTGTGGGGATTATTGGCACTCGGACTGGCACTCATCTACCTGTTGCCGCGTGTCATTACTGCGGTCCCTGCGCCTCTCATTAGCATCGTCGTGCTCACTACAATCACCATTGGGCTCGGTCTCGACGTGGGCACCGTAGGCGACAAGGGGGTGCTCCCCACTTCCCTACCCAGCCTAGTCGCATTTCTGGCGCCGCTGACGCTCGACACGGTATTCATCGTCGCACCATACGCCTTGACATTAGCGGTAGTCGGTCTGCTCGAATCGCTGATGACTGCCGTCCTCATCGACGATATCACCGATACTCGCAGCGACAAAAACCGCGAGTGTATCGGCCAAGGCAGTGCAAACATCATCGCCGGCGTGTTCGGCGGCATGGCGGGCTGCGCCCTCATCGGTCAGTCGATGATGAACATCAAAGCCGGCGGGCGTGGTCGGCTTTCAACCCTCGTCTCGGGCGTGGTGCTATTGTTCCTCGTCATCGTGTTGCGCGACGTGGTCCAACAAATCCCCATGGTCGCCTTGGCGGCGGTCATGATGGTGGTCTGTGTCAACACCTTCCAATGGTCGTCGCTGCGCGACATCCGCACCATCCCGGTATCGTCGACCGTGGTGACCTTTAGCACCGTCGCGGTAGTCGTCTACACCCACAACCTCGCCCAAGGGGTATTTGTCGGGGTTCTGTTGAGTGGGTTGTTTTTTGCCCACAAAATCTCGCGCTATCTCGACATCGTCGTCACGCACGACGATGCACAACGGCATGTCACCTACCAGATCATCGGGCAGGTCTTTTTCGCATCGGCGACCAGATTTGCCGATGCATTCGACTACACGTCCGACGTCACACGGGTCACCATCGATGTGTCCCATGGTCACTTCTGGGACGTGACATCGATCGCCGCCCTCGATAAAGCCGTCCTCAAGTACCGCTCCCGCGGGATCCTCGTCGACGTCATCGGCCTCAACGCTGCGAGTGCGACCATGGTCGATCGCCATGCACTGCATCCCCGTGCCGAGAGCATCGAGTTGGGTAATCATTGAGCGGGGAAATTATTGCGAAGAAAAAACTATAGGGCGGGGTTTATTGCAATAAACCCCGCTCAAAAATATCGTTCATTGGGCAGGGTTTATTGCAATAAACCCTGCGTAACCCACCCTACCCAAATATTTTCACACCGTCCAATGCACTGCATGCCCGTATGCGAACAGTGGGTTTACCGAGTCATACGGCACGTCTTCTTTCTGTGCCCGCACCGCCTCCATCGACGACGGCAACTCGAACGGCAAGCGCCCGTTCGGCGCAACCGCCCCAAAGACGATATCGCACAGCGCAGCGTCACTCGCCCCGAAGTTGCCCAGCAGCGCAGCCGCGGCCGCCCGGATCTCGGGGATGACCGCCGGCCGGTCCAAATAGATGTCGACAATGGTCGGGACCGCCGCGCACAGCTGCAGAATCGGCGCGAGTGCCTCAGGGGTAAACGTCAAATCACCGGTGTGGAACATATTCTCGAGAAAAATCCCCCCCTCCCGCGCATAGAACGGCGTACTGATGCGTACCAACGCCATATCCGCCTCGGCCGGGGTCGTTACTACATCCGCATACTGTGCCACTACCGACGCATCCATCCCCTCGACATACACGCGCGCACGTGTGCGCACCGGCAACAATCCGCGGTCATTGTGCAACGGCACAATCGCGCGCCGTTGGGCGACGGCACCGGCAGCCCGGAACTCCGCGTTGCCGACAACTGCCAGCGCAGCAGCCGAATCAATGAACGGATTGTCAAACAGCCCCTGGCGGAACTTGTCGCGCAGGATCCGTCGGCACGACACGTCTATGCGCTCCATGGCTATCTGCCCCGACTCCACCAATTCGATGATGAGCTCTGGGCACTCTTCGCCACCAAACATATCACAACCAGCCTCGAGGACTTTTTTGACCCGCTCGAGCCGACTCAGGTGTTCGACCCCCCAAGCCCGTGCCCAGAAGGTACCGCCCGGTACGTGTGCATCCGTAATCAAGCCCCAGTCAGTGCAGACCACCCCATCGAAGCCGTATTTCTCACGCAACAGCCCAGTGATGACACTTTTGTTGAACGCAAATCCTACTTCCTCGTGCGCAGTCGCCATCGGCATACCGTAGTACGGCATGATCTGTGCGGTCCCTGCGCCGAAGGCTGCTTCGAACGGAACCAAGTGGTAATCAAACATGCCCCCCGGGTAGACCTGCTCACGTCCATAGTGGAAGTGTGCGTCGTCGCCGTTCATCTGTGGTCCGCCACCGGGGAAGTGCTTGGTCATACACAGCACGCTGTGTGCCCCAATCTGCTCCCCCTGGAATCCCCGCACATACGCAGCGGTCTGCTGCGCAGATGCCTGTGCATCCTCGCCGAAGGTACTCACGATGCGCGCCCAGCGCGGCTCGGTGGCCAAATCACACTGGGGATGCAACGCCATATGGATGCCCACCGCGCGGTACTCTTGGCGCGCGATGTCACCGAACTGCCGCGTCAACGCAGGGTCACCAATAGCGCCCAGACCAATCGGTTGTGGCCACGCAGAAAAGTGATTGTTGGCGTTATTGTTCAAATCCCGATGCCCCGCACCATGGCACGGATCGCTCGAAAATGTCATCGGTATGCCTAAACGCGTCTCTTCGGCACGCTGTTGCATCACATTGTGCCAGGCAATCATCTGTGCAGGGGCGACCGTATTCCCCAGAGCCTCGTGCACAATATGCTTGGCAAAGACACTCTCTGCAGTCGAATACGGTGCTCCCCATGGGCTCTGGCCTTCGAGGATGGTCCCATCTTCGGTCATAAACGTAAAGTTGTGGAACATCAACCCCGCCTTCTCGGCCAAGGTCATCTGCCCCAACAGGTCAGAGACGCGCGCCTCGAGCGGCTGGCGGGAGTCTTCGTACACATCGAGTCGGCCGTTGCCGTTCAAATCGCGATACGTGACGCCGTCAATAGTGAGTCGTGGTTTCGGCATAGTGGTACCTTCCTGCTACCAGCGGATACGCACCGACCGTGCTCCGCGAAAGGATGTATTGGGGAGATATTCCATCGTTTGGTCTGGTGCGACATGGGCCGTCGGCAACGCCTGCACCAATTGGCGCAAGACAATCTGTGCCTCGAGGCGGGCCAGTGGCGCCCCGATGCAGTAGTGTGCACCATAGCCGAACGACAAATGGTCGCGGGCGTCGGGTCGGGTGGGATCATAGGCGCCTGGCTCCACAAAATGCGCCGGGTCGTGGTTGGCTGCACCGATCAGCGCCAGTATGTTGCTCCCCGCGGCGATATGCTGACCACCCAAGGACACATCGACCGTGGTCACTCTGCGCATCGCCATCACCGACGTGTCCAACCGCAGTAGTTCTTCGATTGCCGCAGGGATCCCCGTCGGGTCAGCCGCCAGCGCCTGCCAGCGCGCGGGGTCGCGGAGCAATTGCACAATGGCATTGGTGAGGAACCCCGTGGTCGTCTCGTGCCCTGCCAGCAACAACCCAAACACCACGCTCGTAATCTCGCCCAGCGACAGCACCGCGTCGTCGCCATTGCGCAACCGAATCAAGTCGCTGGTGTAGTCATCACGCGGTTCCTCGACCCGCTTGGCCACAAACGCCGCCGCGCGCTGCCAAAAGTCGACCATGTCATGTGCCAACGCGACCTGCTGCTCGGCCGTCGGTTTGCCCCACGTAAACACCACCCGACTCTCGGAGCCCGCCTTGATGGCCGGCACATCGTCGGCATCCATCCCAATCAGCAGAAAGATAACCTCGGCCGGCAACGCAT
>QWQY01000018.1 GCA_003670675.1 Chloroflexota bacterium | reverse complement strand
TGACAACAAAAACCCTCAACGCATGCGCGTTGAGGGTGTGTTTGGCTCCTCGACCAGGACTCGAACCTGGAACCTACTGATTAACAGTCAGCCGCTCTACCATTGAGCTATCGAGGATCATTTGCAACGAAGAGAAGTATAGCATGCAGGATTGGGTGCGTCAAATCGGATTTTGGGAAGCGCATTCCGACTCGTACGAGTCGGAATGCGCAATTGAGTACGTCCTATTTGGTAATGTCAGCAACCTTCAGCACAATGACCCGGCATTTCTTGCCGCTTCCCTTGTTGTTGCCGGCAGCATCGACGGTTCCCACGTCGAAGTCGTTGTCGTTGGCAATTGCCAAGGTCGTGTTGTCGATAATCGTGAGACCTTCGACTTTTTCGGGCATGTTCGTGAGTTCCGAACTGTGGAACAGCAGTGACTTGGATACCGGAACGACGCTCACATCGGATGGTTCTGCAAAGAATTCCAACGAAGTCGGTGCGTTGGAAGTGCTCCAAACGGAACCGGCGATGTTGGTGGCGTTCGACAGGTTCACACGATACACGGCAAACGCCCAGTCCGTCCGTTCAAGGACGAGTAGGTTCTCGCCATCGATTGCGGCCACGCCAGAAAGCTTCATTTCGGTCTGCTTCATCTTTGCGCGTGGGTTGAACAGTGTCGAAATCTCTTGGCGGTAGGCGTATTCGCCGGTTACCGTGGCAGAGGAGACATCAAACTTGACGATGCGTGTGGTGCGTGAGCGATCACCGGTGCTTTTGTCAGGAGCACTCAACGGGCTCTGCAACACGATGAAGATCGTTTTCTCATCTTTGCTGATGGTCATGCCTTCGAAACCACGATTGCCTTTGCGTTGTGCATACGCTGCCGGCAGTGCTTCGATGACAGGATAATCTGCACCGACAAGTGAGACAACCTTGGGTACATAGCGTGCGATCACCTTGCCTGCCGCGCTGATGTGGACCAACGAAGGGCGGTATTCTTCTACAACCCAGAACTCACCGTTCTTGGTGCGCACGAGGCCTTCGACATCCAGCCCGTTTGGATTGAACGCAAGCTTGTTTGCGGCTGTTGCATCCCAAAACAATGGATCTGGTCCGTCGATGTTTGGTAACCCAGTGACAGGTTTGCCTGTCGACGTCACAATCGGCACATACGTCATCGGGGTCGCCACACCATTTGCGATTTTGAGTTGTACAATCGTCGGGGTGAATTCTGGTGTCAATGCGGTATAGCGCACTTCGCCGGCTACTTCTATTTCACTGTTGGGACCACGATCGGTGACTGCCCAAAACTCGTCTGCAGGAGCTCCAGCGCTGTGATACAAGTCACTCCCGATACCACCCAACAAGATGCCACGGTCATTTGCGATGGGTGCTGAGGGAAGTCCAATTGCCTGGGCCTGACTGAGCGGGATGTCAATAAGCGTCGCATCAGCGACCACGGTAACGTTTGACGCTGCCGAAACACTCATCACCAATGAGAAGACCGATGCCAACACAAGCATAACGACACGATACAACTTTGACACTATACACCTCCATGTAGCGGAACTTCTCTACCGTACAGGGGTGGTATTGTCTTTGTATGTATGATTTCTTAAATTTTGAATGCTATTTGGTCAACGGCGCTACGGACATCGGTTGACCAGCAGGTAGCACTTTCGTTGAGGACATGTCTATAATGAGAGGTAACGAAGACCCGTTGGGTAGCGACCGAGGTGCATGCATGAAATCCCCACGAGAACGCATTGCCGAACTGCGTGCAGCAATCATCCAGTACGATTACAAATACTTTGTCTTGGACGAATCAGATATTCCTGATGCCGTATATGACACACTGCGCGCTGAATTGCTACGCCTCGAGGCAGAGCACCCCGAGTTCGACGACCCAAACTCGCCGACTCGGGTGGTCGGCGCCAAGGCGGATGGCGCATTCGCCAAAGTCAAGCACCCCCAACCCATGCTGTCATTGGGCAATGGGATGGAGCAAACCGAAGTCGATGCGTTCCGCGAGCGCGTCTACAAAGGATTAGGGACGTCCGCCGTTCAGTGGGTCGTCGAGCCCAAAATCGACGGTCTGGCCATCGCACTGACCTACGTGGACGGGGTTTTGGTGTTGGGGGCGACCCGCGGTGACGGCGAGGTCGGCGAAGATGTAACGCGCAATCTCCTGACCATTGCGACCATCCCCAAATCGCTCACACAGACGCACCAATGGCCTATCCCTGCACGTCTTGAAGTGCGTGGCGAGGTCTATATGCGCACAGACGAATTCGATCTGCTCAATCAGCGGCTCACTGCAGCTGGCGAAAAGACCGCAGCCAATCCACGCAACGCAGCATCGGGATCGTTACGTCAAAAAGACCCTAAGATAACACGACAGCGCCCACTGCGCTTCTATGCATACGCGATTGGTCCGGTCGATGGGCGCTGGCCCGACACGCAATGGGAGACGCTCGACTTGTTGCGCGCATTTGGTTTTGTCATTAACGACGATGTCCGTCTCTGCGAGACATACGACGCCGCAATCACCTATGCACACGCATGGATGCAAAAGCGCGACGACCTGCAATATGAAGTCGACGGTGTGGTACTCAAAGTAAACAGCTTGGCGCAACAGCGTGAGCTCGGTGTCGCAGGACGTGATCCTCGCTGGGCATTAGCCTACAAGTTCCCCGCACGCGAAGCGACGAGCATCCTCCGCAACATCATTGTCAGTGTTGGCCGTACCGGCAATATCACCCCCGCCGCCGAGATTGCCCCCGTCCAGCTGAGCGGCGTGACGGTCAGCAATGCCAGCCTGCACAATGCAGATTTGATCGAAAAACTCGATTTGCGCATCGGCGATCGCGTCATGCTCAAACGGGCCGGCGACGTCATCCCGTATATCATCGGACCCGTGGTAGAAGCCCGTACCGGTGCCGAACAACCCTGGCAAATGCCGACCCACTGTCCATCGTGTGGCACACCACTGGTGCGCCCTGGTACCGAAGTCGCCTGGCGCTGCCCCAATGTCGCCGGTTGCATCGAGCAACGCAAACGCCGCATCGAATACGCCGTCTCACGCGAGGCACTGGATATTGTTGGATTCGGCGAAAAGCAGGCAGCACTCTTGGTGGACCTCGGGTTGATTACCGATGTGGCTGATATTTTTGGCCTTACATCTGACGACTTCGCTGGACTTGAAGGCTTTGGTGAACGCAAAATCAGTAAATTGATTGACGCTATCATTGCTGCCAAACAACAACCGGTCACCCGGGTATTGATTAGTATGGGGATTACGTTGGTGGGGACGACCGTGTCACAGCTTTTGCTCCAGCGCTTCGACAGCCTGGCCGCACTGGCTGATGCAACGGCCGAAGAAATCGCCTCGATCGAGGGTGTCGGCCCCGGCATCGCCCAAAGCGTGAGTGAGTACTTTGCGGTCCCGACGAACCGTGCGTTGATTGCCAAACTGACCGCTGCCGGGTTGCAGACCAGTGGTGGCGCGACGCGGATCATCAGCGGTACAGCGCTGGCTGGGATGGTGTTTGTGGTGACGGGGTCTTTTGCGACGATGAGCCGCGAGCAAGCCGAGACACTGATTGCCGAACATGGCGGCAAGGCAACCGGCAGTGTGTCGAAGAAAACAACCTATGTCCTCGCGGGTAGCGAACCGGGAGCGAGCAAGACCAGCAAAGCAGCTGAGTTGGGCGTTCCCATTCTCGACGAAACGCAATTCAGGCAGATGATTACAGCGAACGCTGAGCAAGAATAGAGGAACGCGATGACAACGATACGACCAGACATATTTCGCGCCTATGACATCCGTGGGATTGTGGGACCAGACTTGAGCGAAGCAGTCTATGAACAGCTCGGGCGTGCCGCTGGGACGCTGTTTCAAAACCGCGGCAGTACGCGTATTGTGGTAGGGCACGATGCACGGTTGACGTCGCCCTCCTTCGCAGCAGCGTTGACCCGTGGGTTGCAGGCAAGCGGGTGCGATGTGATCGATATCGGCATGGTGCCTACGCCCGTGATGTATTTTGCCGTTGATTACCTCAAGGCAGATGGTGGTGCGGTGGTGACTGCGAGTCATAACCCACCCGAGTTCAACGGCCTCAAGATGCGTCATTACGAGCCGCAATATGGCGGTGTGCCATTTACGAGTGACGAAGTCCAAGAAGTCGGCCGCATTGCGATCGGCGACACCGTACGCACCGGGGCCGGGAGCTACACGTGCGTGTCTGTCGACGATGCGTATGTCGAGCACATTGCAGCGTTGGTGACACTGCCTCGGCGGATGAAAGTGGTTGTGGATGGTGGCAACGGTGTCGCCGGGCCACTGGGTGTGCGGGTGTTGGAGCGCTTGGGCTGCGACGTCGTACCGCTTTTTATCGAGCCAGACGGCACGTTCCCCAACCATCATCCCGATCCGCTCAAAGAAAAAAACATGCGTGATTTGATGCGCGTCGTGCGCGAGACAGGTGCCGAACTGGGTATTGGCCTCGACGGCGACGGTGATCGTTTGGGTGTGGTCGATGATCGTGGCACGATGGTGTTTGCGGACCGGTATATGATTGTATTGGCTCAGGCGGCATTGAAAAAGGGTCCTGCGCCGATTGTGTTTGATGTCAAATGTAGCAAAGTCCTGGCCGAGGCAATCACGGCGTTTGGCGGCACTCCCGTCATGTGGAAGACCGGCTACACCAATCAATCGGCCAAAATGCGTGAGCTGGGTGCACCCGTCGCCGGCGAACTGAGCGGTCACGTCTTCAATAATCGGCCCGGCCACAGCTTTGATGACGGGACCTTCGCCGGCTGCTGTCTCATCGAGGCAATCATGGCTAATGGGACGTCGTTGTCACAGGCATTGGCGCCGTTCCCCGCGCTTGCAGAAGTGCCCGAAGAACGCATCGAGCTCGACGACGTGCGCAAGTTCGCAGCGGTCGAATATGTGCGCACCAAGTTTGCAGGCACACATACCATCATAGACACGGACGGACTCCGGATAGACTTTGGTGATGGCTGGGGTTTGCTACGCGCATCAAATACCGAACCGGTGATTACCACACGCTTCGAGGCGGTCAGCGGGGCACGGGCTGCGTTCATCCGTGACCAACTACTCGGTGCGTTGCGTGAATATACCAGTACACTGACATAGGTATCCGCGCAAATAAGCGTTCACAGAAGGAGCGGACCATGCTGAGTATCCGCCGGCGGCTTGCGACACTCGCACATCTCATCAAACCACTCGCACTGGCATTCGTCGGTGTGGCGATTTTGGCATTGGGTTTGGGGTATATCCTGGCTGAGCTCTACACAACCCTTAAGCTCCCCAATATTTTCTATTACCTCACCCTGCAGTTTATCCCGCAGTTCTGGCGTGGGGCGCTCTTTTTGGCTGCTGGTGTTGGTACATTGACTGCAGGCATCTGGACACTGAGCGACAAAGTCGTTATCCCGATTGTCGGGCAGAGTCAGACCGAAGAAGTGCTCCTCGATTACCGGCGGACGGATCGCGCACCGCGCCTTGCGGTCCTGTCAGGCGGTCCTGGGATGCTGGTGCTGGCGAGTTTGGGCCGGAATGTCGAGGCGATGACCTGCATTACCCCGGTCCAGGATCCGGTCGAGTACTATTACCGTGCATCGAGTATGTTCCAGTTCGAAAAAGTCGTCTTTGTGGTCCCGACGCCACAGCCTATCCAAGTTACGTTTGTGCTGGATAACGGTGAACGGGTGCGGCCGAGCGATCGTGTCACACACAACGAGCAGTATGCAGACCGTTCGGTGGTCGACGTGCAGCTCGACAGTTTGAGCGGCGATATGCTCCATGTGACGCGGCAGACGGTCGATGCAATTGCCTCCGCCGATGCAATCATCCTCGGCCCCGGCAGTCTGTTCGAGAGCATTATTCCCAATCTGCTTATCCCCGAGGTGCGTCAGGCGTTGGCCAATAGCCGGGCCAAAAAAATCTACATTTGCAGCATCATGACCGAGCCCGGGTTGACTAGTGGCTTCACCGTGGGCGACCATGTCCGTCAGATTGTGCGCTATGGTGGTTTTGCACCGGACTACGTCCTGGTAAATGCCCAACGTGTCGATGCCGAAGTGCAGCGCATCTACGCGGCGGCCCATCAGATGCCAGTGTATCTCGCCCCCGAAGAATACGAAGAAACCATCGTGCAAGGCAACGATCGGGGTGCCGGCAGCGATGTGGTGGTCGAGGGGGCTGTCGTGGTCGAAACAGATTTGGCCACTGCGGTCGTGCAGATGACTGCATCGCTCGAAGACCCTGGTAAGAGTCGCACGGTGCGTGTGCTCCGACATGATCCGGACAAGGTATCTGCCGCCATTCAGGCGTTGTTGCGCCGAGGACGATAGCGCATGGAGCAGACGATCCTGTTGTTCGAAGACGAAGGCTACCAATCACTCCTGCCGTTGACGTATACGCGCACCGCAGCAGACATTCGCTGCGGCGTGTACACGTTGCGTGAGCGTCTGCACAGACTGTACGGGCAGGAGCCACAGGCGTTGACACGGAGTTATCTGGCCGATGTCTATGGCTCGGGGCGCTGGCCGTTGCAGGTATTGGCCAGTAATCGCCCGGTACTGTTGATCAATAGTCGACTGATCGATTGTGGGTGTCTGGCTCAGATAGTGGATGCGCCTATCGGGACCATCCTATTGAGTGACGACAACAACACCGCGCGCTCTGGTGGAACGTTGGTGGCAGCCCGCTTGTCGCCCAGCTTAGCGAGTGCGGTTTTTGCGTATCTGCTTGAGCAAAACGCCCAATTCGCTATCGAAGAACTCACCCGGTTTGGGACAGTGATCCGCCAGCGCCCACGTATGCTCAACTTTCCGTGGGACATCATTGCCGCCAACGCAGAGATGATTGAGAGCGATGCGACGTTGCTCGAGCGCGCCACCTACCTGCCGGCGCTCCAACACCCCGATGCGGCACTCTGGCAGATGTATGCGCCTGAGCGCATCATGGTTCATCGTGAGGCGCGGATCGAAGGGCCGGTAGCACTCGATGCACGCGATGGGGTGATTATTATCGGCAATGCCCGCGTCGAGCCATTTAGTCTGCTCCAAGGACCCGTCGCCATCCACGACGGTGCCCTCATCTCGGGCGCACGTGTCCGTGGCGGCACGACGATTGGGCCAGTGTGTCGCATCGGTGGTGAAATCGAAAATACCGTCGTCCAAGGGTATAGCAACAAACATCACGACGGTTTTTTCGGTCATTCATACCTCGGTGAGTGGGTGAACGTGGGTGCAATGACGACGACGAGTGACCTCAAAAACACCTACGGGACCATCAAAGTCACGTTGGATGGGTATGGGCAGGTCGACAGTGGTCGCCTGAAGTTAGGGTGCTTTTTGGCAGACCATGTCAAACTGGGCATCGGGGTCCATCTCAATGGTGGATCAGTGGTGGCTACCGCATCGAACATCTTCGGCACGCACTTTGCACCCAAGACCATCCCAGCGTTCACGTGGGGTGGCGAGCGCTTCCGCGAGTTCCGCATTGATCGCATGATAGACGTCGCACGCAAAGTGATGGGGCGGCGCAATGTGACCTTGACGGCCGCGCAGGTAGCGATTTTGCAGCATGTCTTTGCGGTGACCAGTCAGGACCGTGGTGATCCAGATGACGATATCTTTGGGTAGTATCGAGTAGGAAGAGGGACGCTGATGCATATGGTAATCATGGGCGCAGGCCGAGGCCTCATCAATACCATTCGCGCTGTGCGCCCATTGGTCAAACGGTTGACTGTGGTCGTGCCGAGTAGCAACGACACCGGGATAGATGCGTTGATACGGCGCATGGGTCCGTTCCCAGGAGCTGGGATGGCGCTGCAGATTATCCAACAGTTTGGCACCGATGCAGCAGCGAGCCGGCTCATGCAGCAGGTGTTCCCGCCGTTTGGCACACCCTACGACAACGTGCCGTTTGCTGTGTTCGATACCATGGCACATGCACTCGCCGGCGGCTCCCTCAGCGATGCGATGCAACGGTTACGGACCACGGTCCATTGCGATATCGACGTCCTCATGGCGACCGAGGCTGTCCACGATGTGTTGGTACGCGGTGATGGTACCGCCCCCGAACGGAGCACGAGCTACTTCGGCCGGGCACACACCGGGGCAGTCCAGCAGGTCAGTCTCGACCCACCAGTCAATGCCAACCCGGCTGTCATCCACGCACTCAAAACTGCCGACGCAGTGGTCATTGCGCCGGGTGCCCTGTACAGCGCGGTGCTGCCGTGTCTGCTCCCCGAGGGCATCAGCGAGACCCTCAAATCCATCCGTGGTCGGGTTGTGTGCATCGCCGGATTGACCACCATCCCCGGTCAAACCGATGCGTACCGTGCGGTGGACTACGTCGCACGCATCGCCCGGGCCCTCGGACGTGGGGCTATCGATGTGGCACTCATTAATACCGTCGGCTATAGCGCAACCGAACGTGAGTCCCTGCGCACGAGTGGCAGTACACCGATGCGATACGACCCTGCAGACCGCGATGTGCTTGACGCCCTCGGGGTCGCATTTGTCGGTCGTGAACTACGCCGTGCATCTGCCCCGCAGCCCACTCCAGACGCGCAAATACTGTCCACCCATGACGAACTCGAGCTGCGTATGGGTTGTATGATGGCAGTAAAAGAAGCACCGTAACGCGGTTCGCCCTGGTTGCGATTTTTCAAGAGAAAAGGATAGACACCATGCATGACCCACGCATTGATCGACTCGCCGAGGTATTGATTCGCTATTCACTCAATGTCCAGGCCGGCCAATTGCTGCGCCTGCGTGGGCCGGTGAGTGCTACTCCATTGATCCGTGCACTCTACCGCGAGACGGTCAAAGCCGGTGCACACCCGTTGTTGCGCTTGTCGCTCGACGGTCTCGACGAAATCTTTTTTCAGCATGCCAACGATGATCAGCTCGGCTACGTGCCGCAGGTTACCCGCGATGAAGTCGAAGCAATCGACCGTGACATGTACATCATTGCCGACGAAAACACCCGTAGCCTGAGTGGTGTCGACACCGCCAAAATGGCCGCCCGCCGTGCTGCCATGAGCCCGATGTCGAAGCGGCTAATGGAGCGCACGGCCCTCGATCAGATGCGGTGGTGCTTGACGCTGTTCCCCACCAACGCCCTGGCCCAAGAGGCCGAGATGTCGCTGAACGACTACGCCGACTTTGTTTTTGCTGCTGGCAAACTCGACCAGGCAGATCCCGTTGCAGCCTGGCAAGCACAGCGCGCCGATCAAGAGCGCCACATTCAACGCCTATCGGCTGCAGAACACATCCATATCGTTGCCCCAGGGACAGATCTTCACTACTATGTGAAAGGGCGGAGCTGGGTCAACTGCGCCGGCGACCGCAACTTCCCCGATGGTGAAGTCTTTACCGGCCCCGAAGAACAGAAAACACATGGATATATCACCTATAGCTTCCCCGCAATCTATATGGGTCGTGAAGTGTCAGGTATTCGGCTTGAATTTGCCGACGGCAAGGTCGTCAAGGCGACTGCCGACAAAGGACAAGAGCTGTTGGATTCGTTGTTGGGGATGGACGAGGGGGCACGTCGCTTGGGCGAAGTCGCCTTTGGGACGAATTACGGGATCCAGAAATTCTCGCGTCAGATTTTGTTCGACGAGAAAATCGGCGGCACCGTGCACCTCGCATTGGGTGCAGCATACCCCGAGACAGGCTGTAGCAATCAGTCGGCGCTCCACTGGGATATGATTTGTGACCTGCGTCAGGGCGGAGTGGTCACTGCCGATGGGCAGGTTATCCACCGCGACGGCCACTTCGTCTAAACATCCCACGAAAGGGAGGTGCAGCATGGCTATTGATCCTACCCGCTACCCACTGACCGCGGCTGCATTTGACCGGATGGGTGCCGACGATCACGTGGCGCGGATCCTGCAGATGGATGCCGTCTGGGAGGGAATTCGCGCACGGGTTGCATCGGGCGAGCAACTCCCCGTGCCGCAGCTCTGGAACGTGGTATCGGACGCGGAGTACACACAGGCTGCCCGGTCGTTGTCTTGGCAGGGCGATTTGGTCTACGCGGGCTCTGGACTCGGTCTGTTGCATGCCTACGAAATGGCACGCCGTGGCTGTCGCGTGTTGATTTTTGACCGTACCGAAGTCGGCTGTGTCCACCGTGAGTGGAACATCTCGCGGAGCGAGTTGCAGGCGCTCGTCGATGGCGGTGGGTGGACCTGGGCAGAGCTTGATCAGGTCATCATGAACGAGTATCGCGACGGACTCGTACGGTTCCACCGCGACAACGCGCCCGTCACGTTGCATTTGCCGGAAGTCCTCAACATCGCACTCGACGCCGGCGCATTACTAGCCATGACCCGCGCCAAGTTGGCGGCTCTAGGTGCCGACATTGTTGATTTTTGTACCCTCGATGCAGTCACTGTGTCGACCGATGTGAACCAACAAGTCCTGGTGCGGGTACGTACGGCAGCGAACACCACCCAAACCTTCGGTGCGCGCGTGGTCATCGACGGAATGGGCACTACCAGTCCACTTTCGTTGCAACGCTTTGGGGGGCGACCATACGCTGGTGTCTGCCCGACGGTTGGCACCGTCGCGAGTGGCTTTGTCGAAGGCGACGCGCCGGCGTTGCACGATCGCACCGTCGGCGACATCCTGTTGACGGTGAGTGATGCACAGCGCACCCAGCAGTACATGTGGGAGGGGTTCCCTGGTCGTGGCGATGAACTGACGGTCTATCTTTTTTATTACGACACGCTTATCCCCGGCAAGGCTCTCGGTCGGCCGTCGCCGACGTTGCTCGAGCTGTTCGAAGAGTATTTTTCGCTGCTCGAGACCTACAAACCGAGTAACGGAGCAGTGCATCATCACAAACCGGTGTACGGTTATATCCCGGCGCGGCATTCGTTACAGCGGACCGAAGCGCCGTTGCTCCGTGGCGTCTTGCCCATCGGTGATGCGGCGGGTCAACAATCGCCGCTGACGTTCTGCGGGTTCGGCTCGCATGTCCGTAATCTGCGCCGTACAACGGGTATGCTCGACACCGTGTTGCGGGCGGGGCTCGAACAAACGGACGCTTTGGCGTTGGTTACCCCGTTCCAGGTGAATGTCTCGCTCAATTGGGTGTTTAGTCGATTCATGCAGCCATGGGGACAAACCGATGCCGACGTCAACACGCTCCAGCATCACTTCATGGGTGTGCTCGAGCGCCACGGAACGGCCTTCGCGACCCGCTTCTTCCGCGATGAGATGCGCTGGAGCGATTATCACAAAATGATTTTGGGGATGTTTTTTGCGTATCTGCCGATCGTGGGGATCGCGGGACGGGTCCTGCGCCTGCGCACGCTCGATTGGATCGCAGACTATCTGCGCTTTACGTGGGCTGGTGCGTTGGCTGCGGGGGGCCGGGCCGTCGGGGTGACCATGCTCGAACGGATTGCGGCGGATTTGCCGATCCGCTGGCGCTTGCGGCTGTTGGCCCAAATCGGTGAATGGCGGGTAATGGGCTGGGACCGCTGAGGATTTGGCAGTCAGGTGCCCATACAGCGAACAGACCATCATCGAGGGTGCTGATGTACATCAGCACCCTCGCAGTGTGATCGGTAACGTCCACGCAGAATACCGAATATGCGTAGGTTATGCGTCGATGACGGCCTCGAACTGGCGGACTTCTTCGGCGATGACTGCCAAGCTGCCCTCCCAGAAGGTGCGTTGCGTGATGTCAATGCCCATGGTACGCGCCAGGGTGGCTGCGTCTGCGGTCCCGGTGCTGCTCAGGAGCGTATCGTAGCGACTCGTGAATGCGCTCGGGTTGTCGAGGTAGAGCGCATACAAGCCCTGCCCGAAGAGCTGGCCAAACATGTATGGGTAGTTGTAGAACGACCGACCGGTGCTGTAGTAGTGTCCTTTGACGGCCCACATGTAGGGGTGCAGTGTCGCTTCGGCGAGGCCGTCGCCGTATGTCTCGCGCTGGGCTTGGAGCATCAGCGCGCAGAGTTCGTCGGCCGAGAGTTCACGGTGCTGGCGCTGTTCGAACACGCGCGATTCGAACAGGTAGCGGCTGGTGATGTCGACGACGACCTGGGTGGATCGTTGGAGCGACGACTCGAGGATTTCGATTTTGCCGTTGGCGTCGGCGTGGGCGAGTGCGGCGTTTTGGGCGAGGGTCTCGCAGAAGATACTGGCGGTTTCGGCGAGGGTCATGGGCGTATCGCGGTTGAGCGGCGTCTGGCCGGCCAAGTTGAGGTTATGGTAGGCGTGGCCGAGCTCGTGGGCAAGGGTCATGATACTGCCGATGGATGGTTTGTAGTTCATCAGGACCCGCGATTCGTCGCGTTGCAGCCCCATGCAAAATGCACCATCGACCTTGCCGTGGCGCGGCTCGGCGTCGATCCAGCCATCGCTGATGGCGCGCTGGGCGAATGCACCCATCCGCGGCGAGTATGCGCTGAACTGTTCGACCACAAATGCCGACGCTTCGCTGAAGCTCCATGAGCGGCTCTCGGCAGCGACGGGGGCAAACAAATCGTACCAGGGGAGTGCTGTGCCGGCCTGCAGGCGGCGGGCTTTGGCCTGCAAATAGCGGCGGAACAACGGGAACGCGTCGTGCGCTGCGCCCAACATCGCATCGAGGGTGGCCCGATCCATGCGGTTGTCGGCCAGCGAGATGTCGAGCGCTTGGGCGTATCCGCGCCGCTTTGCCAGGGTGTTGACCTCGCCTTTGATGGCGTTGAGCGCCATGGCGAGGGGTGTCGCCTGGGTCTTCCATGCTGTGATTTCGGCATCGTAGGCGGCGCGGCGCGACTCGCCGTCGGCGTCGTACGCCATGGCGCGGATAGCACTCATTGGCTGGTCGCGCTCGTCGTAGCGCACGCTGAGCTGCGACGTGACGGTGCTGTGGAACCGCGACCACGCGCCGCCGCCACTGACGTTGAGCTCCGATGCGAGTGCCTCGGCTTCGGGCGACATCTGATGGAGCGCACGACGCCCGGCTTCTTCGAGCATAAAGCGATGGGTCTGGATATACGACGATTGACTCGCCAGCGTGGCGACGTCGAGGCACCCGGCCCAGGCGGTCAATCGGGTCGACAGTTGACTGAGACGGACCATGCGGCTCCGAAGCTCGCTCTGCTTGGCCTGGGCGACGTCATCGCGCGAATTGGTGCTGACAAATTGATAGACATACGCGTGCAGGGTACGGAGTTGGTCAGACAAGCCGGCCATGTGTTGGAGCATCTGCTCGACGGTCGCTGCGGGTACCGTCTGCTGCTGGTCGTGCTTGGTGACTTGGTAGCGGTCGTAATCGCTGACTGCCGCATCGAGGGCTGTGTCGAGTGCGGTGATGGCACTGGACAGCGCCGGGTCGGTCAGGTTTGCAAAAGGGGTATTGGTGCGCCATTGTGGCATAGCAGTCATAATGGATCCTCTCGCTCGGTGCGACAACTGTGGAGTGTTTGGGGTATCATAGCAAAGAACATCCCGAGACCGTACGGACGTCGCGAGCGACACGAGGACCATATGCCGAGTACCAGCAATCTGACCCCACCGGTCGTCACCCGCGACGGCCGATTAATTACCATCCGGCTGATTCAATCCGAAGACAAAGATGCCTTGTTGGCGTTTGGTTCTGCTCTCCCCGAAGAAGACTGGCTCTATCTCGAGAGTGACATGCGCAGTGCCGACACCGTCGCACGGCTTGCCAATGCCCAAGGCGCAGAACATTGGCGACAAGTCGTTGCTGTCGATGGTGAACGCATCGCAGCGTATGCGTCGATCCGCATGCATGCAGGGCGCTATAGCCATGTCGCAGCGGTGCAGATGGTGGTCGGTGAAGACTGGCGCCGCCAAGGGCTCGGTCGTGCGATGGGCGCGGTCATCGTGGCCGAAGCACAGCGACTCGATGCCAGCAAAATCATCGCCGAGATGCTCGAGGCCCAACGCAACGGTCAAGCCATCTTTGCGCATCTCGGCTTTCGGACCGAAGGGACGCTCATCGCGCATGCACGTGACCGCTTCGGGAAGCGTCATAATCTGGTGGTGATGGCGCTCGTCATCGAATAGACCCGTCGTTAGGTCCACGCATCGGTCAGCTCTTTGGCGGTCTGGTACAACGCAGCAATGCGTGCCAACCCCTCAGGGGTGACCGTTTGCATGTTGCGGTAGACCTGCTTGTCGAGCATCAGTTCTTTGTTGCCTTCGGGCCATATACGCCACGAATCGTTGTCGATGACATCTGCCACGACCAGCTGTCCGACGGACGTTAATCCGCATTCGATTTTGAGGTCGACAAGCGTGATGGTCTGCGCAGCGAACGCCTGCTCGATCGCCAAAAATACCCGCCGAGCAATCCGCCCCAGAGCGGCACAGCGATCTGTTGACGCAATACCCGCAGCGTCGAGTTCGGCAACGGTCATCAGCGGATCGTGGTTCGCATCGTCTTTGAAAAAGAACTCGACGACCAACGGGTCAAAGCGCTGACCCTCGACCACATCGGGGTGCCGTTTGAGGTACGAACCGGTCGCCCGCCGGCGAGTGACGATTTCGATGGGGATCATCGTACAGCGTTGCACCACCATTGTGTCGGCCGTAGGTGCGTCGACATAATGTGTAGCGATTCCGTTGCGGGCCAGCAACCCAAACACATTGGCGGTGGTTGGGCCACTCAGTAGCGCCTTGCCTGGGATGATGTGCCGACGCGCGCCGTCGCCGGCAGTGATGGCATCTTTGTGGTGCATGATGGCCAATGCGGGATCGCTGGGGTGCGCGTAGATTTGTTTGGTTTTGCCCTCGGCGAGGAGTGCTCCGTATTGCATGTCAGGCCTCGTTGGCTATGCGTGCGATGACTAAGTCCCACGCAGTGAAAATCATCAAATGCCCTGCGTCGGGGATAATCGACACGGTGGTTTGTGGCAGGACCGCTTGCAAATCCTGGACGACGGATGGCGGAGTAATGCGATCATCGCTCCCATAGAGGGCGTGAATGGGATGCTTTATCTGCTCATATGCAATCGGCCAATGAGTCGTTACCAAGCCCATATCTACAAGATAGCCGTCATATCCTTGCCGAAAATTTTCGGCGAGCATGGTGCGGAACACCGCACCTTCTGCGGTATCGATGAAGCTATTTTCGGCTGCGGTAAAGGTGCTCCGCATTATTTTTATGCCAAAAACAGCCGCCCGTTCACCTCTCCCGATGAACACGCCCGCGGTGCGGGCGACGGTGCGCCGCATGAATGGCGGCAGACTATTGCCCAGTGAGTGGAACAAGCGATTCATCGGTGTCAGTTTTTTGATGTCTGCGGCGGCAGATGGCGCCATGCCCGAGACGATGTGGATGCTGCGTACACGTTCAGGATAGAGGCTCGCATACGACAGTGCATATGGTGTGCCCGCCGAATACCCCACCAGGGTGATGGTGTCGACGCCGGCTGCAGCAAGGACCGCATTGATGTCGGTACTCCAGCCAGGAATGGTGCGTATGGGCTGTGGGCTCGAACGGCCAAGACCCGGTCGTTCGATGATGATGAGGCGAATCCCATGCGTGTCGAGCACCGCAGTCGACGGCACTTGTACCCGTGCACCGGGCAGGCCATGGCACAGCACGACGCATCGCCCAGTGCGCGGACCACTGTCGCTGTACGAGACGGTCCGGCCATCAGGAAGGGTCAGCAGATAATCGCTGGTCATACCAGCGTCACTCCAGAGCCTGCCACTACCGTCCCCACGCAGTGTGCCTCGGGGATACAAGCCAACGCAGCCGCGACTGCGGTTTGTGGCAGGACGATGAGCATGCCCAGCCCCATATTGAACGCATGGAACGCGTCGTGTTCTTGGATGTTGCCTGCATCGACCAAGAGGTCAAAGATCGCAGGGATGGACCAGGAGCCGCGTTGGATATGGGCCCCACAGCCATCGGGCAGGATACGTGGCAGATTGTCGTAGACCCCGCCACCCGTGATATGGGCCATAGCGTGCACCGGTATGCCAGCCTGTTGCAACGCAGTGTATTCGCTCAAATAGCTGCGATGGGGAGCGAGAAGCGCCTGACCAACGGTCAACCCACCGAGCGTCGCTGGGGTTGCGGCATAGCCGCCGATGCTGTCGACCAGGCGCCGCGCCAGCGAATAGCCGTTGGTGTGCAACCCGCTGGATGGCAGTGCGATGATTGCGTCGCCGACGGACACCGCTGCAGGCAACATGGCACCCCGCTGGGCGACGCCGACGATGGTGCCGGCCACGTCAAAGGTGTTTTCGCGGTAGATACCCGGCATTTCGGCGGTCTCGCCACCCAAAATTGCACAACCGGCCGCCCGGCATGCACCGGCCATGCTCTGGACGACCGTCGCGACGTGTTCGGCGTTGAGGACGTCGACTGCAATGTAATCGAGGAAGAAGAGCGGCCGTGCTCCTTGCACCAAAATATCGTTGATACAGTGATTGACGAGGTCGGCACCTATGGAGGCATAATCGTTACACGCGGCAGCGACGAGTGTTTTGGTGCCAACTCCATCGGTCGATGCCACCAACACTGCATCATGGAGTGTGCTGACCGCCTTGCTCAAGTCAAAGCACCCGCCGAACGATCCTAGCCCTGCCATGACTGCCGGGGTGTAGGTAGATTGCACCGCCTCGCGCATCAGCGTGACCGCACGATTGCCCTCGGCAATATTGACCCCTGCAGTGGCGTACGTGCTCATTCCATGCCTCCTAAAAATGTATGCGCCGTCGCCAGAGCGAGACACTCTGGAGCAATCCTACTGCCGCAAAAGACGTCACGGTGAAGCTGCCGCCATACGAGATGAAGGGCAACGGAATACCGGTAAT
>QWQY01000017.1 GCA_003670675.1 Chloroflexota bacterium | reverse complement strand
CCGCACCCAACCACGCTGACCATACACCCCCATGAGCACGACTTCTTCGACGGTAATCGGAAAATCCCAATCAATCGCGGCACGTTGTGGCACATAGGCAATGCGTTGGCGCACTGCTCGGAGTGATTCACCAAAAAACGTCACATCACCCGTGAGCCGGGGAGTCAACTCGAGTGCTGCTTTGATGAACGTTGATTTCCCTGCACCGTTGGGGCCAACAATCGCAGCCATGCTCCCAACAGGAATATCTGCATCAACATCCCACAACACAGGGGTATCACTATAGGTCACCGTCAAATCGCGCACGGATAGTGCAGTGTTCATCATTGTGCTCCTTGTAAAGCAGCCACAATCGTTTTGACGTTGTGTCGCATCATGCCGACATAGGTTGCGGCATCGGTATGTGGATCACCCAACGAATCAGAATAGAGCTCGCCGCCGACGTTCACGCGCCCACCGCGATCCGAGACGGCTGCTTGGAGCGCCTCGATGGTGCGTGGTGACACCGTACTCTCGACAAAGACTGCAGGAACATTGCGTGTCACGATCACATCGGCGAGTCGGCTCATGTTTTGGATGCCTGCCTCGGTCGCAGTACTCAAACCTTGTACGCCGAGCACATCAAAGCCATACGCCCGTCCAAAATAGCCAAATGCATCGTGCGCAGTAATCAGGACGCGTCGGTCAGGGGGGATTTTGTCTATTTCGGTGCGTAACTCGCTCGTAAGCGCAACCAGCGCACGATCATAGTCCTGCAGACGCTCGGCCATACCAGGCTGTAACTGAACGTAGGTAGTGCTGATCGCCTCTGCGACAAACGCAACCGCTTTGCGCCACAATTGTGTATCAAACCAAATATGTGGGTCGAACTCATTGCCGTGCACGCTGCCAAGTAACTCTGAGGGACGAAAAGCATCTGCAAGCGATGCAACCCGGATCGGTGACGGCATCTGCGTCAATACACGGGCGAGCGATGCTTCGAGATTGAGGCCATTAGAGAGAATCAAGCGTGCTTCTTGAAAGCGCCAGAGGTCGCTCTGTGTTGCTTTGTAGGTATGCGGGTCGAGACCGGTGCGAATGAGTGACGAGTGGGCGACGGCATCACCAATCAGCTGCGTGACGATGTCCCCTATTTGACTCGTCGTAGACAATATTTTCTGTGCATCGGCTATGCCAGGTATCGCACATGCGCTGATGAGTGGCAATAACCCGAAGAGCTTGATGATTTGTCGACGATGCATGTCTACCCTTGCCGAGTTTTTATTTTAGGCTTGCCTAAAATAATTATATCGCCAAACATACATTCGTCAAGTATCTTTGATTGCACAGCACTTCAGTTCTCTGCGTGGCTGTGTACAGAGAACCGCGCACGCACCACCCTGCGACGTTTTTGAGGTAATCGGATGGAATGTCGGTGCAATAACGATGTTGTGGTGGGTTCGACTGTTTTGTTTGTGGATACGACGAATGCGTGATTGTACTCGTGGATGAGTACTGTTTCGTTGGCGTCTTTTTGGAGAAAGAAAAAAAATACGGGAGCGATACGCTGTGTGGTATCGCTCCCATACGGAAAAAGATTGGTTACGACACAAACAATTTGCGTGGGAAATTCGTCAAGCGTTCGTAGCCACCTGGTGTAATCGCGATCGTCTCGGACATGCCGAAGCCCTTGGCGAGCACGTAGGTATGCAGTGTCATGCCCACCTCAAACGACCAATCGGCAACGGGCGACGCTTCGAGGTTTTCGCCGCTGACGGGGAGCAGCATAAAGCCCACCGAGTACATCGTTTTGTTGGTGTAGGTGTCGCGCAGGCCAGCCGACAAGACGCCGTCGCGATAGATGTGGTCGGGGACAGTGGCAGCGACACCGGGTTTGATGCTGGCCAGAGCGGCATCTTGGATGGCAGTCAGTTGTTCGACAATGCGGAAATCCTCGTCGCTGGCATGGCCTACCCGGATCGGCCGCATGAAGCGGGCGTGGTAGTGGCGCACATTGGGCGTCGTCTCGATTTGGATGATGTCGCCGTGTTCTAATACGCGGTCGGTGTAGTAGCCGTGGAGATGGTAGGCGCGCTCGCCCGATGCCATCACGCCTGGGCCAGCCAAGTCACTGCCGGCGCGGATCATCGCATCGCAGATGGCCGCAGCCATGTCGCGCTCGGTCGCACCGGCTTTGGCGCTGTCGATGGCGGCCTGCATACCGGCCTCGGATGCGGTGCCGGCACGCCGTTGGTAGGCGATTTCGGCAGGGGTTTTGATGAGCCGCATGCGCTCGACCAGCGCCTGCTCGTTGGTCCAGACGATGCCGGGCAGAAGTGCGGTGAGTTTTTCGTAGCGTGCGACCGACACCGTCCAACTGCCCAACTCCGCACCGACGCGGGCCGTTGCGCCTAGGCGGGCGCGGATGATGTCGGCGGCGACGGCGGTCGTGTCTTGGCTGTCGTTCCACATGGCCCGGTCGGGGTAGACGCAGGTGCTGTCGAGGTAGTACTCTTCGACATCGCGGCAGAACATGGTCGGTGCGCCATTGGCGGGGATGATGGCGAACTGGAAGCTGCTATATGCCCGGGTAAAAAACCCCGTCAAATAGGTCACTCTCTCGGGTTGGAAGGCAATCAGCGCATCGAGCCCTTTGGCACGGAGCTCTGCTTGTACCCGGGCCACGCGGGCGTGGTACTCGGTCGGTGCGAACCAGTAGTTGGGTTGTGCCATGGTGCAGTTACCTCGTTGCAATCGGCTGTTGGATGTACGTGGCAAAACGGCGCAGCATGCTCTGAGCCGGCGTCTGATCGACGGCCGAGGCGATGAGTGCATCGACATCGGCGCCGTCGCTGACCATCACGTCGCGGCAGTCTTCGATCCACATAGGGGCCAGAGCGAGCGGGATCTCGAGGTGGCCTTGGATCCCCCAGACGGGTTGGTCGCGCCAGCGCCACACCTGATTGGGGCAGAGCGGTGTACTGGCCAAAATCGTCATGTCGGGGTGATCCGCTTTGACCTCGTCGTTGTGCCAGGTAAACATCGTCACCCCATCGGCCAGTTCACTGGCGATGGGGTCACTGTGGGCAGCGGGGTGGACGATATGGGGAATGTAGCCGATTTCGCAGCTACTGCGGCGGAAAACCTGGTCGCGGCCACACAGTGCAGAGGC
Organism: Chloroflexota bacterium; assembly: GCA_003670675.1. GTDB lineage: Bacteria > Chloroflexota > Chloroflexia > Chloroflexales > Roseiflexaceae > UBA965. The sequence continues at coordinate 15,183 of QWQY01000017.1, read as the reverse complement.
CAAAATCTGACTGCCGAAGCAGATGCCCAGCATGGGGATACCACGAGCGGCAGCGTCTTGGATGAGGGTGTGTTCGCGGTGGATCCACGGGATGTCTTCATAGGCGCCGTGTGGGCTGCCGGCGATGACAATGCCGGCGTAGCCGTCGAGGCTGGCAGGGAACTCATTGGAGTAGGCCCAATAGCGCTCGACCTGGAGCCCCCATCCCTCGAAGCGGGTATCGAGCTGCGACAGCGGCGTGTAGGTGGGGCCATTGATGAGGTACAACAGGCGGGGGTGCGTCATTGCAGACTCCTCGGTGCAGTCGTGTTCTGTTCTATTGTACGTTGTTGGAATACAGAGTGTGCACTGGGTTTAATATAGAAAAGAAAACGTACCCTATTCTGGCTGGAATTGACGGGTTACAGACCGACCATCAGCTATATCAACCCCGAATCTTACAACTCCGCAAATGATTACGCTCAGCGGATGTGTTGCACATAGACGGTATGAGCTCCGTTGTATGCCGCGATACCACCGAAATCATCGCTGCCGAAGCTGATGCACTGCCAAACAGACCATCAATTGCGCAGAAGGTCAATACACACAGGTTTCAAAGCGAGCCTTGCGTGAGCGACGAAAGAAACAGAACGTCAGGAGCATTGGATTCACCTGATTGAATGTTCCACAGCGACGTGGAAAAAAATATCACTACGCTAGCGGGTGTACTGCATGGTTCGTGAAGGTTCGCAGAGGTCTCCAACAATGAATCTAAAACGTAGTTTGTACATTCACCAGAGGCAATTCTCTCGAATTTACGAGTCTGCGGATGACACCCTTTTCGTACATTCGCAGGTAAGGGATTAGCATCGACTAGTGCGCATGGTTTGATGTGTCTCTCAATGACTGGTGGCTCCCATAGGCGGAATGACGTGCTATCGGCCACGCGTGTGATCCGCGAATGGTGAACGCACAGTGCGGCTCAACGTATAGTCGTAAATTGCCAGACCGTGCTATTGGCGACGGTGACGCCGCCGGCGTTACTCGCACGGACACCCCAGAAGTAGGTGGTATTGCGACTGAGCGCAGGGAGTGTGACCGTACGGGAGGTACCGGTGCTCACCCAGCGCGTACACCCGGTCGCGGCCGTGGCATAGCAGTATTCATAACTGGTGGCGCGTGTGCTGGCAGCCCAACGCAGAACCGGGGTCAATGGAACGGCCGTCGCCATGCTTGACGGTAGCGTTTTCGAAAACGCCTCGGGTGGGATTGAAACGGTGAAATGCCAGACCCTGCCATTGTCTGCCAATGTGCGCCCGGCTCCGTTCACGGCACCGATATGCCAATAGTACTTGGTGTTGTGGGTCAAGCCGGTTTTTGTGACGCTTTTGGATACCCCCACTTCATGCCAGTCAGTTACATCAGTGCAGTCGTTTGCGAGAGAACTGAAGCAGTAGATGTAACTTGATGCATTTGCTATACCCTCCCAGGTCAAGGTAGCAGTTGTCGAAGAGATATAACTATCATTAGCAGGGCTTGTCTTCTGGTGAAAACTTGGTTGGCCACGATCAATAACGTGGAGACCAGGCGACAGTTTGAGCGTCTCGTTGATTGCATCGTGAAATGCTATCACTGGCACTCCTGTTGAATTCAACGCCATGGTGTGTGTGTCGCCGCCTGATGCAACAGTGGTGATAAATGGTGCGAGGCAGTTCGATTTGTTGCAGGTTACCAGCTTCAACTCACGACGTGCATTGTCGTAAAAACTCATCACGGGGATGTTGGTGCCCCGAACAGCGATGCTGGTGGCAGTCATCGGAGAACCAGTGTACGAACTCCCCATTCGATAGTGCGTCCGCAGGTCACTATACCTGCAATCTGCAACAGTGCAGCGTGCCATTTTGAGCGCATTATTGGTTGCGTCAAAATAACTTATCACCGGGAGGCCGGTCATCGACAGTGCAATCGAGCTCCAATTGCCGACATCCCCTGTCGCGTCGAGGGTACGAATAATTGGCGCGTTGCAGACTGAGTTGTTACAGAGCACGACTCTCAGATTTTTATCGGTTTTGTCGTAGAAACTCACAATAGGAATATTGGCAGCAGTTAAAACCAAAGCCGGATTCGTGGAGCGGTTTGCTGCAGGAACCAGCGTACGGATGACCATCGTCGAGCAGTTCGCTGTACCGCAGATAGCGAGTTTAAGCGCCCCACTGGCGTCAGTGTACGTAACGACGGGGTGGTCGGCGGAGGTGACGCGGATCTGGCTGTCGAAGCCCGTATCTGCACTCAGATCAATTTGGTGTGTGGACCAGCTATCACAGGCGAGATTTGCACAGCGGATTAGCCGAAAATCGCCTTGGACAGTGTCGTAATAGGTCACTCGGGCGAGATTGCTACTGTTGAGTGCCAACGACGACGTCCCAATGATTGGGTGTGTCTTTGCGAGAATACGTATCACTGGGGCGGTGCAGGCGGTGGTATTGCAGGTGATCAGTCGGATGTGCCCTGTGATAGAATCAACGGTCGTGATGACAGGAATTCCGTCGCTGCGTAGACCAATCGAAGCGGAGGAGCCTGCTTTGATTCCACCAGAACGTGGTGAAGATGATTCAGTAACGGTGAGCTGGACTTGAGCATGTAGGTCTGCACCGAATGTGGTGACTGCCAATTCTGCGAGGAGAGCATCCGTTTCACTTGGGTTTGCAGCAGCAGAATGCAGTGAAAGTGCATGACATTCTGCTGCTGTCTCTACTGCAACGGAATAGACACGTGGATTGTCTGTCTGTGTGATATCCGTAATATGTGCACCTGCACACGCCGATTCGATGACGAATTCTTCATTGTCTACGCGGTCTTGTTCGGTCGAAAACTCGACGAGGAAGAAGAATTGGGTGGGAGAATTCCTTGCAGAATCGAGTGTAATGATTGGTTCGGTATCCGTTGCCTGTGCGTCTGCATAATTCAGTGGCAAGCTTACACAGACAGATACAAGCGCCAGAATAGAGAATACGCGTGGCCATAGTTGCACCATGAGGAATTCCTTACAAGAAGTCATTTACTTAAAAATTTATATCACAACTCAACAGGATAATCAATCTCCCAAAAATTCGATACAACGCAGTATGCACGGAGAGACTACGCGCATCGTTTCGATAGCGTGATATCCGGATAGGCATCTATTGACCTCTTGCATCGAACGATGTGTTGTGTTGATTTTAGAGCGGGGCTCATTGCAATAAGCCCCGCTCTAAAAATGCTACCAGATGAAGATGGCACGCCGACAGAGCTCAATGCGTTGATTACATGGTCGTCGTGTCGGCATGCCATGACGGAGAAGCAGGGGCGAGGTCGTCATGCCCCGCGAAGCGGGGTACTCGCCCGCACCATACATCTCGCCCCCACAATACACCTCGCGCCTGCACAATTCACTTCGCCCGCAGAAAAACCACACGGCGTGCCATGACGGGGTTGGGTGGAGGATAATATCCGATTCCCCCATCACACGGCCACCCGGGTATAATGGACATATCAATTGTCAAAGAGGTATGTGTGGGTCACATTGACGTCAGTGAGTTGTACTATTCGTTGACCGACGGCCGCGTGCTGTTGCGCGACGTGAATTTCCGCATTGGGGATGGTGCCAAGGCCGCATTCGTCGGTCCGAACGGCACAGGCAAGACGACGCTGGCGCGGATGATCGCCGGCGATTTGCCCGTCCAAGAAGGCAACATTGTCACCTCGGGTGGGCTGGGCATCATGCGCCAGTTCATCGGCTCGGTGCGTGACGAGTCGACGCTCCGCGATTTGCTCATCTCGATCCTGCCCCCCGGGCAGCGCGAAGCCGGCCAAAAGTTGGTCGCATCGGAACGGCTGATGAACAGCGAGGGGAGCGAAGATTCGCAAATGGCCTATGCCGAGGCCATCACCGAGTGGGGCGACATCGGCGGGTACGACCAAGAAGTCCTCTGGGACGTCGCCTGTATGTCGGCCTTCGAAGAACCATTCGACGCGATGGCCGAACGCCGCGTCAACACCTTCTCGGGCGGCGAACAAAAACGCATTGTGCTCGAAGTCCTCTTCCGCGGCCCGGACGAGGTCCTCCTCCTCGACGAGCCCGACAACTACCTCGACGTGCCCGGCAAGCGCTGGCTCGAGGATCAGATTGTGTCGAGCCGCAAAACGATTTTGTTCATCAGCCACGATCGCGAGCTGCTCAACAAAGCCGCTACCCGCATCGTGACCTTCGAATACGGCGCCAAGGGCAATACCGTCTGGGTCCACGGCGACGGCTTTGGGACCTGGAACGACGCCCGCCAAGCCCGCCACGAACGCTTCGCCGAGCTGTTGCTGCGGTGGAACCAAGAGCGCGAGCGCCTGGTCGAACTGGTCAAAACCCTGGCCATCCAGGCCAAGAGCAGCCATGCCATGGCGCCCAAATACCGTGCCATGCAGACGCGCCTCAAGCGCTTCGAGGACGATGGTCCGCCCGAGGCACCACCCCAGGTCCAAAACGTCAAAGTACGCCTGCGTGGCGGGCGCACCGGCGTACAGGTCGTCATCACCAAGGGCCTCGTGCTCGAGAACCTGACCAAACCCTTCGACCTCGAGCTCGACTTCGGCGATCGCGTCGCCATCCTGGGCGGCAACGGCACCGGTAAGTCGCACTTCTTGCGGCTGTTGGCCGGCGACCCGACGGTGCACATCGAGGGCTCGTGGCGACTGGGTTCGCGCGTTATCCCGGGCTTTTTTGCGCAGACGCACGCCCATCCTGAGTTCATCGGCAAGAGCCTGCTCGACATCCTGTGGACCAAAAATTCGCTCAATTTGGCCGCCGCCATGGGCAAACTGCGGCGCTACGAGCTGACCCAACAGGCCGAGCAGAAGTTCGAGACCCTGTCCGGCGGCCAGCAAGCCCGCTTCCAGATCCTGCTGCTCGAGCTCGACGGCGCCACCCTGCTCCTGCTCGACGAGCCGACCGACAACCTCGATTTGCACAGCGCCGAGGCGCTCGAAATGGGCCTCGAGTCCTTCGAGGGCACCGTCATCGCGGTCACCCACGACCGCTGGTTCGCCCGTGGCTTCGATCGGTTCATCGTCTTTGGGCGCGACCAACGTGTCTACGAGAGCCCCGAGCCGATCTGGGAGAAATGGTAACACTGGCCTGAAGAACCACCCGTGTTCGCAGTCGCGCGAATACGGGTGGTTTTTTATTGTACGCAGTGCATGGAGTCGCGAAGGTGGATGAGCATGAAGTTGCTACAGCAACGAATGCCAGAATGCTGTCGTCTGATAGACCAGCGGGATACCGGCAAGCAGCATGAACGGGAAGGTAATCCCCAACGATGACGTCAGATAAATCGATGAGTTGGCCTCAGGGAATGTGGTCCGTACCGCTGCTGGAGCATCGATGTAGCTGGCAGATGCAGCCACGACTCCAAGAACAAATACCGATCCAAAAGGTAGGCCTGCTGCACTCGCAATACCGGTAACCATAAAGCCGTTGACGAGGGGCATTGCGATGCCGAACACAAGTATTTTGATGCCCACCGATGAGAATGTTTTGAGGTGCCGGCCTGCGGTCATGCCCATTTCGAGCAAAAAGAGAACCAATACACCACGGAACAACCCCACATAGAATGGCTCGATTTTGGAAAAGTTGGTATCACTCGACAGCGCCCCAATCACCAGGCCGCCGCTGAGGAGGAGCAACCCACGGCCGCGCAGGGTTTCCATCAGAATCGCGGTCAGTGGCTTTTTGGAGGAGCTGTCAGACCAACGCAGCGCCATCCGCCCATAAAAGAGTGCGACAAAAATGGCCAGCTCGAGCAAAGCCACCAGCCCAGTGATATACCCTTCCATCGGGGTGCCCGCGGCCTCTCCATACGACCGAGCGACCACAAAGGTGACGGTCGACACCGAGCCGTACAATGCTGCTACCCCGGTGGCATCGACAACAGAGAGCCGGACGAGGTAGCGCGCAACCAAAAAGGCAGCCAATGGCAGCATGAGAATCATCAAAGCGGTGATGAGTAGCCCCGTGCTGATGGTGCGTATATCGACTCCAGAGAGTTCATGCCCGCCCTGCAGGCCAATCGAAAAGAGCAAGAAAATCGAAAAAATACGGATCACCGGTTCGGGTATTTCGAGATCCGACCGTATCAGCGTTGCAAAAATCCCCAGCAAAAATGCCATGGTAACCGGTGAAACGAGATTGTCGTACAACACGCTGTCCATCGAATGCCTTGTTCTGTTTTCATCATCGTCGACTGTCTCTGTGCATACTATCATTGCGTGTTTCATCAATAAAATATATGATTTAGATGTATTCATTCATATATACAGAACAAATTTATGTTGAATTATCATCATTTGCGGTATTTTTGGTTGGTGGCGCACGAAGGCAACCTGACGCGTGCTGCCAAGAAGTGCCATATCGCCCAATCAGCATTGTCGATGCAGATCGATGCATTGGAGGTCTATTTTGGGCAGCCGTTGTTCGAACGCACGGGACGCACCTTGGTCTTGACCGAAGCAGGTTATGTGGCGTTGGACTATGCAGACGCCATTTTCGCTGCCGGCGAGGAGCTCCAGGGCACCATGGATGCACTCAATATGCCGGCACAGCGGGTGTTGCGGGTCGGCGCGTTGGCGACGTTGTCGCGGAATTTCCAGATTACGTTTTTGCAACCGTTGTTGTCGACCGACGAGCATCGGGTCAGTATTCGTTCGGGCGGGCTTGATGTGCTGATCCACCAACTCGAACACTATGCCCTCGATGTCGTGCTGACCGATGTGGTGCCGCCGTTGCAGCATCACGAACGGGTAACGGTGCATACCATCGCCCAGCAGTCGGTCAGTGTGATTGGGCATCCTGACCAATGGCCGGCACCTGCGGATGTAGATCTGTTGCTCCGTACCGAATCGTTGGTGGTGCCTGCCCGGCCGTCGAGTATCCGTGCTGATTTCGATGCGTATGTCGAGCGACTGGGTATCGTGCCGCGGATTGTGGCAGAGGTCGACGATATGGCGATGCTCCGCTTGGTGGCACGTGCACACCGCGGATTGGCGATTTTGCCGCCGATTGTGGTCAAAGATGAGCTCGAGAACGGGGTGTTGGTCGAGGTTGCGCAGTTGCCGGGACTGCAAGAGACGTTTTATGCGTTGACGGTGCCACGGCGCTATGCACATCCGATGATTGCGGTGCTGTTGGATGGGTGAGGGTAAAGAAAAACGCCCACAGCGGGTGCTGTGGGCGTTTGGTATGCGAGAAGCGGCACTTCCCATACCCCCGATTCTGTTTGTATCACCATCTCTCTCCCGGTGTTGCCACCGAGGCGACTCCTCGATTCGCGGGTGTTACCCGGTTCACGGTCATCGCGGCGATGCGAGTGGACGAGGTAGTACAGACGCTTTGCAGCTCCCACCAGGTAGCCCACCCCACGCACCTTGCTCTCCACCAGTTGGCGCAGTCACCGAGCCGGCGCAGTTGCCTGCCACCGCTGGTGCGCTCTTACCGCACCCTTTCAGCCCTTACCTGTGCCGGTTGCCCGGCCATCGGCGGGAATGCTTGCTGTTGTCGTCTTGCGTCACGCGACCTTTCGGGCGCGTGCCCCTGCTTGCTTTTTCGCAGGGCAACCTCTGATGCCGAAGCACCACGAAGAGTCGGGAAGTTCCTCTGGCCGGAGCCAGCGATGATTTGTGAAGTGCCGTTGCGTATTGTAGCACGCCGCTACGCATTGAGTCCGTTGAGCATTGCTTTTGCGCCAGACGACAAAAAGCGCAATTCACTCGCACACAGCATCATCCGCATCCCTTTGTCACGCCAGCCACGCAACACTGCCGGGTCGGATGCGTGCGTACCAGTGGCGACGTTGTGGCGTTTGCCGGCGGCAACCACTTTGTCCATGGCAGCGACAACGACCGGGTCGGTGGTGCTGGCAGCGCCAAGGGCGATGGCCAGGTCGTACGGACCAACCAAGAGCACATCCACATCGGGTACGCTGGCGATGGCATCGAGGTTGGCGATGGCCTGGGCGCGTTCGATTTGGATGATGACCAGGGTCTCGTTGTTCATCTGGCTGATGAGCGTCTGGGGTGGCACCTCGCGGTAGTCGGTTGCGCCGCGTACCGAGGCGGCACCGCGGTCGCCGCGGGGTGGGTACTTCATGTGGCGGATGGCTTCTTCGACCTGGGCAGCAGTGTCGATACGCGGGAACATGACGCCCTGCGCGCCGGAATCGAGCAAACGAGCGATGTCGCCATAGCGCAGATCGGGCACACGCACAATGGGGGTGATGCCGATCAAGCGCGTCGTGCCGATGAGGTCGGCGACCATCGGGAGGTCATTGACCCCGTGTTCGAGGTCGAAAAAGATGCTGTCGAACCCTGCGTCGGCCAGCAGGTGCACATATGCTGGCGCGCGCAGGTCCATTGCCAATGTGCCGGTCACGGTTGCGCCATTTAGCAGTTTGGCTTTGAGGGTGTTTGGTCGTATCACCAGAATGGCCTTTCGTATGGGCGGGGATTGGGTGCCACAAAGCGTCCCCAGCCGAGTTCGCCGACGACCGTGCCATTGAGGGCGACGGTCTTGCCGCGCACGAGTGTCCGCACGACGGCGCCACGGGTCTGCCGACCGTGCCACAGCCGCGCAGTGACACGCGATTTGGATTGCCATTGATTGACGTCGATGCGCCCCTCGGCGGCCAAGTCGACCAGGATGAGGTCTGCATCTGCGCCGACGGCGATGACGCCCTTGCGGCCACGCAAACCAAACATGTTGGCGGTGTTGGTGCTGACCACACTGACCATGCGCTCGAGGGTGATGCGCCCATAGCCTACTGCGGTGAGGAGCAGTGGTACCAGGATTTCGATCCCCGGGGCGCCTGGGGGTGCCGAGAACATGTTGGACCAACCGGGTTCTTTTTCGGATGCCAAAAAGGGTGAGTGATAGGTGCCAATGATGTCGACGTCGCCGCGTGCGACACGGTCCCACATGCCTTCGACGAACGATTCGTCGCGGATTGGTGGATTGGTTTTGGCATAGGGTCCGTGCAGTTCGATGTCGGCATCGGTGAGGAACAAATACGGCGGGCACGTCTCGCAGGTCACTTTGACGCCGTTTGCACGGGCTTGGGTAATCAAATCGATGGAATACGGTGACGAGACGTGCACGATGTGCAACCACGCCCCTGCTGCCCGTGCCAGCGCAATGGATTGCGCCACGGACGCTTCTTCGACGACGGGTGGACGGGCTTTGGTGTGGCTGATGGGACCGAGGTCGCCGGTGCGTTTGTAGTCTTCGGCCAAGCGACTGAGGATGTACTCGTCTTCGGCATGGATGGCGTGTGGCAGGCCGGTTTTGGCGGTCTCTTTGAGGACGGTGAAAAACGCACCGGGGTCGGGGCAACACAGCCCGATGAATTCCTTCTCACGTCCTGGGGGCACTGCCGTGCGGAACGTTTTGAAGCCGATGATGCCGGCGTTGCCCAGGGCTGCAATGTGTTCGCGGTTATCGTCGGCGGCACCACCGTAGAGGGCATAGTCGGTATAGAGTCGGTCGCGCACGGCGTCGATCCGATCGGCGAGGGTCTGGGCACTATGGGTCGACACTGCAGCGATGGGCATCTCGCACAGCATGGTGACGCCCGATACGGCTGCTGCCCGGGTCGCCGAGGCGAAGTCTTCGCGGTCGGAGCGGCCGGGGTCGCGCACATGGGTGTGGGAGTCGATCGCCCCGGGTAGGAGGTGCAGCCCACCGGCGTCGATGACCTCGTGTGCCTCGGCGAAGGTGCTGGCCATCCCGATGGCGACGATGATGCCGTCTTTGATGGCGACATCGAGCTGACGGCGGCCGTCGGCGTTGATCACAGTGGCGTTTTTGATGATGACATCGAGCATAGTACATCCCTCATGTTGACGAAAAAGCCGGCAGGAGCGCTGCCGGCTCGGGTGGGGGAATGGTGCCTTATGGGAGTGCGTTCGAGGCAGCACCGTCGACCAGGGTCGCTGTGCCGTTCATGTAGCTGGCTGCTGCCGAGGCCAAAAAGACGATGAAATTGGCGAATTCTTCGGGCTCGCCCAAGCGTCCCGCCGGAATGCTCGCCAAAGATGCTTTGCGGACGTCTTCGACGCTGGCGCCGGTGCGCTGGGCCATGGCGTTGTCGAGCTCTTCGATGCGCTCGGTGCCGATGCGGCCGGGTCCAACCACGTGGACGTTGATGTTGTGGGGGGCGACCTCACGGGCCAAGCTCTTGGCCAGGCCATTGATGCCGGCACGCATCACGTTCGACAGGATCAGGTTCGGGATAGGCTGGCGGATCGACGACGACGCGATGGTGAGCAGGCGGCCGTAGTTGGCAGCCTTCATATGGGGGATCGAGGCACGGGCGACCCATACCAGGCTCATCAGATTTTGGTTGAAGGCCGCCAACCACTGGGCGTCGTTGATGGCATCGAAGCCGCCTGCGGGGGGACCGCCGGCGTTGTGCAGGGCAATCTCGAGGCCGCCGTAGGCGTTGACACAGGCGTCGATGACCTTCTGGACGTCGGCTTGGGTATTGACGTCGGCTGCGACGCCGATGACCTGTGCGCCGGTTTCGGCACGGATTTTGGCAGCGGCTTCATCGATACGGCCTTGATCGCGGCTGGCAATGACCAACTTGACGCCTTCGCGGGCGAGCCCGAGTGCGCTGGCGTATCCAAGGCCGCGGCTGGCAGCAAAAACAACGGCGCGTTTGCCTGTGAGTCCGAGGTTCATGTTAGGCTCCTTTGGTTTTCATATGCTGACCAAAACCCAAACGGGTGATGATATCGTGCAAATCGGCGATGACGTCGGCCGCGAGCGGCGCAGATGGAGCCCGCACATGGGCGTGGCTGATGGCTCCGCGCTGGGCATAGATGTACTTGCGGATGGCCATGTTGATACCCGGTTGGTTTTCGTAACGGATCAACGGGCAGGCGTGATAAAAGGTCTGCGTTGCGCCGTCGACATCCCCAGCGACGTATTGGGCGCAGATTTTGACGAGGATCTCGGGGAACCCAAAGCCCGTCATGGTGCCGTCAGCGCCGTGCTTGAGCTCTTCGAGGAGCATATTGGCGCCCATCCCGCCAAAAATCACCATGTCGGGCGCGGCGGCGCGCATCCGGGTGGTCTTGGCGGGGGTAGGTTCTTCTTCGAGCTTGAGGTAGTTGCAGCCAGGCGCCTCGCGGGCCAGGTTGGCCAAGAAGTCGACGCTCATCAAGACACCGCTGCTGACGGGATGGTCTTGGACCACGATGGGGACTGTGACTGCGGCGGCGATAGCGTGGTAGTGCGCGCGCAAGGCGGCATCGTTGGGTTTGGCCAACTTTGGCGGGGCGACCATGAGTGCGTCGGCACCCAGTTCGACGGCGCGCTTGCTGTAGGCCACCGACCGATCGGTGCCGACATGACTCGTGCCGATGCAGATTTTGACGCGGCCGCGATTGGCCGTCACGACGTCGTCGATGATGAGGTCGCGCTCGGCGTCGCCCAGTTTGTCGACTTCGCCCATGACGCCCAGCATGGTGATGCCCTGCACGCCCAACCCAATGAGGAACTCAACCATGGTTGCGATGCTGGCACGGTCGATACTGCCGTCGGGTGCGAATGGCGTGGGGGCGATGGTGTAGCTGCTATGCAAGAACGGGTGGCGTGGCATCCAGACTCCTTTGTCTCGGTAATGACGGTTTAGGTGGTGACGTGACGGAGCATGTCGGTAACGACTTTGCCCAAATCGAGGACGGGGATGGGCAGGGTGCGTTCGAGGGCTTGGATCTTCTCGATGGGATGCCCGACATAATCAACGACCAGGTATTCGGCGGCGCTGTAGTGCAGTTGTTCGCGCATCCACTGTGCCAGTTCGGCGTCGGGCAGACCAGGGTCGACAAACACCGTGGGCACATACCCGCGTGACAACCACTTTTGATGGATGGCGCCGGCTTGTTCGCGCGATGGGCTGAGCACGGCGATTTTGCTGACACCGCGGGTCTGCAAGATGGTGTCGGCCATGGCAGTGGGACGATACAACGGCTGTGCACCTGTCAACTCGTCGAACGGTCCCGCGCACAGCAAGACACTCATCACCGCACCCTGTCGCTCGGCGTTGGCGACGGCCAATTTGAGCAGAGGCAACAGGTACGACTCGTCGACACGCACCAGCGTGCCGTCGTTCAAGCGGGTCGTGAGGATGTACTCGCTGGTTGGTTCGGGGATGTCGGCCGGGTCGACGAAGTCGAGCGCGCCGGATTCGATGTATTGAAAATTGGGATTGGCTTTGACGAGCGGTTTGACCAGGTCGGGTCGGGGTGACTGACCAATCAAAATGGCACCGATTCGTGGCATCACGACGCTCCGTTTGCAGACCGCTCACGGCGTGTGCCGTGAGCGGTGGGGATGACTAGCCTTCCAACGTCGAAATGTCGCCCAAGTCTTGACCGAGCGCTTGTGCCTTGAGGACGCGGCGCATGATCTTGCCCGAGCGGGTTTTGGGCAGTGCTGCCATAAAGCTGACGGCCTCGGGTTTGGTAATCGGCCCAAGTTCTTTGGCGACGTGGGTGCGCAGTTCTTCGGCGAGTTTGTCGCTGCCGTCGATACCCGACCGCAAGATCACAAAGCAGTGAATGCCTGTGCCTTTGATTTCGTGCGGCAAACCGATAGCGGCTGCTTCGGCGACGGCGGGGTGCGATACCAGGGCTGATTCGATTTCGGCCGTGCCGAGGCGATAGCCCGACACCTTGATGACGTCGTCGATGCGACCGATGACCCAGAAGTAGCCGTCTTTGTCGCGGCGAGCCGAGTCGCCGGCGGTGTAGAGACCGGCGGGTTCGTTGTTCCAGTACGAGTTCGCATAGCGCTCAGGATCGTGCAAGATGGTGCGCATAATCGACGGCCAGGGGCGCTTTGCCACCAGCAGACCGTCTTCGTTGTCGGGGGTGCGCATGCCGTGTTCGTCGACGACATCCATTTCGATGCCGAGGAACGCCTTGGTGCCCGAGCCGGGCTTGAGGGGCGTGGTGGGGTTGGGGGTAATCATGAAGCCGCCGGTCTCGGTCTGCCACCAGGTGTCCATGATGGGGCAGTTACCGCCACCGATAATGTCATAGTACCAGCGCCAGGCCTCGGGGTTGATGGGCTCACCGACCGAGCCGAGCAGACGAAGGCTCGACAAATCGTGGCGCTTCGGCCAGGCATCACCAAAGCGCATCAGGCCGCGGATGGCGGTCGGTGCGGTGTAGAGGATGCTGATTTTGTAGCGCTCGACGATTTGCCACCAGCGATTGGGGTATGGGTAGTTGGGTGCACCTTCGTACATAAACGACGTCGCGCCCTCGATGAGCGGCGCATAGACGATATACGAGTGGCCGGTGATCCAACCGGGGTCGGCGGCGCACCAATAGATGTCGTGGTCTTTGATATCAAAGGTGAAGTGGAAGGTCGTCGCAATGCCCACCGAGTAGCCACCGTGGGTATGCAAGACGCCCTTGGGTTTGCCGGTCGAGCCCGAGGTGTAGAGGATGAACAATGGGTGTTCGGCGTCGACGACCTCGGTCTCGCAGCGTTCTGATGCGATCGGCAGGGCCATCAAATCGTGCCACCAGTAGTCACGGCCGACGTGCATGTCGACGGTATGGCCAGTGCGCTTGAGCACGATGGCGGTCTGGATGGTGGGTGACGACGACATCGCCTCGTCGGCGATTTTTTTGAGTTCGATGACCTTGTTGCGCATGTAGCCGCCGTCGGCGGTGATGAGCACTTTGGATTGGGCATCAGCGATGCGGTCACGCAGGGCCTCGTGCGAAAAGCCACCGTAGATGACCGAGTGGGCAGCGCCGATTTTGGCACAAGCCAGCATGGCAAACGGCAATTCGGGCACGCGCGGCAAGTAGATCGAAACGATGTCGCCTTTTTGGACGCCCATGGCTTTGAGCACATTGGCCAGCTTGCTGACCTCGCGGTTGACATCGGCAAACGAAAAGTTGCGCACCGTGCCGTCTTCGCCTTCCCAGATGAAGGCCAGTTTGTTGCGGCGCCACGTGCTCATGTGGCGGTCGATAGCATTGTGGACAATGTTGGTTTTGCCGCCGGTGAACCAGGAGAAAAACGGCTTTTTGGATTCATCCAAAATCTGCGTGTATGGCGCATACCAATCGAGGCGCTGGGCCATGTCGTGCCAGAATGTATCGGATTGGTCGAGGCTCCAGCGATGCAGGTCGTCCCAGTTCGAGAAACCCTTGCTCTTCATGTAGGCTGTGATATTGGCCTGCTCGACGATTGATTCGGTCGGGTAATAGACCTCTTGGGCCTGTTGCCGTGCATCATCGGTCATGTGCAACCTCCCTGTTCCATTTGGTTGAAAGTGAATGGTCTTATTATATAGTCACTTGACCGCTGGGCAAAGAAAAACTCGTCAACAGAACGCAGGCACGCATGCATCCGGTCGTCCAGACCATCCAACTGCAACTCCCGCCGCTCCTGACATAAACGCTGGTCGGCATCTATTGCTACGGTTCGCTGGTGTGGGGCGACTTCGACCCAGACATCAGCGATATCGATCTCTTGGTGGTCGTGCGGCAGGATGTTGACAAGGAGTTGTTCGACACGCTCGATGCGTTTCATCAAACGCTCGAAGCACAATTCCCCGATTGGGCAGGCCGTATCGAGATTGCGTACATATCAGCGACGGCATTAGAGACGTTCAAAACGCAACGCAGTCCAATCTCGGTCATCAGCCCGGGAGAGCCGTTCAACACCAAAGATGCTGGCCTGGATTGGCTCATCAATTGGTATACCATCCGAGCCCAGAGTATGGTCGTATACGGACCTGCGGCAGAGGACATAATCCCTGCTATTTGGACCGAAGAATTCCGCACCGCAGTGCGAGATCAGATAGACGAATGGGTCGATTGGGTCGTGCATACGCGTGACTCACGGCCATACCAAGCGTATGCAATTTTGACGATGTGTCGGGCGTTATTTGCCGTTCAGACAGGGCTGCAGACGTCGAAAAGTCAGGCAGCGTACTGGGCAATCCAGCATCACCCAACGCAAGCAGAACGCATCACCAACGCGCTGCGCTGGCGTGAACGACACCGTGACCATGTGGAAAATCCAGATGCGACCTACCCAGATGCCGTCGCGATGGTGGAATACGCCGCACGGGTACACTGACAACCCCACGGCAT
>QWQY01000165.1 GCA_003670675.1 Chloroflexota bacterium | reverse complement strand
TGTTCCGGGTGGTATTCGTCCTCACCAGGAGGGATCACCATAGCGAGCCACTTATCAGGATACCGTTCTTCGATGCCCCGGACATCCTCGACTTTGCCGCGTTCGTGCATACCCGTGTATGGACAACCGCAGTCACAATTGGGGCCGCAACTACTGTGGTCGCCAGTTCCACACGACGACATCCCATTCCCACCATGGTCGGCACTCGTGAGTCGTACGACAACAGGCATAGAGACTCCTCGAATTACATGTGGATCGCATGACCTTCGGCTGCAGCATGTGCGGCTTCGCCGAGCGCTTCATACAACGTCGGGTGTGCATGAATCGTCCGCATCAGCGACTCTGTGGTCGCTTCGTGTGACAACGCGACACCACCTTCGGCAATCAACTCGGTCACCCGCGGGCCAATCAAATGCATCCCCAGGACCGCGTCGTACTTCTTCTCGGCAACGATTTTGATGAAGCCATTGCGTTGGCCGAGGATGGTGGCTTTGCCATTACCAGCAAACGAGAACTTGCCGATTTTGACATCGTAGCCATTCTCGCGGGCTTTGGCCTCGGTCATTCCGACGCTCGCTATTTCGGGCGTCGCGTACGTGCAGGCGGCAATGATGCTGTAGTCAATAGGCTTTGGATTATGATTTGCAATCACATCGGCTGCCAAAATACCTTCTGCCGAAGATTTGTGTGCCAACCATGGGGTGGTTGCTGCGCAGTCACCAATGGCATAAACTCCTTCGACATTCGTCCGCATGTGGGCGTCGACAGTGATGAAGCCGCGTTGGTCGAGGGCAACACCGCGTTGTTCGATCCCGAGATTGCCCGTGTTGGCGACAATCCCTACACCGACCACTGCACGCTCGGCTTCGACAATGATTTCTTTCCCGTTTGCATCGGTAATCACTGCTTTCACGCCTGAGCCAGTTTTGCTGATTGTGTTGAGCTTCGCGCCGGTGTGGATGACAATGCCGCGCTTTTCGAGGGCTTTGGTCAATTCGGCGCTGATTTCTTCGTCTTCATTCGGGACAATCCGTGACAGTGCTTCAATCAGCGTCACTTTGCTCCCAAACGTACGGAACATCGACGCAAATTCCACACCAATTGCACCCGCACCGACAACCAGCAACGACGCAGGAATCTGCTTCATGCTGAGCGCCTGCCACGACGACAAGATGTATTCACCGTCGAACACCGCACCTATAGCTGGGATTTCGCGCGGGCGTGCGCCCGTTGCCAAAATCGTATTCTTGGCGGTGATGACGCTCTTTGCACCATCGGCAGCGGTTACGACGACACTGCCGCGGTCTCCGAGCATGCCCGCACCATTGACCACATCGATTTTGTTCTTTTTCATCAAAAAGGACACACCGGCAGTCATCTGCTTGACCACACCATCTTTGTTCTTGATGGTGGCATCCCAGTCAATGGTAGGTTCAGCCACTTTGATGCCGAACTTCGCGCTGCCATGAATTTCTTCGAAGAGGTCTGCGGTATGCAAGAGCGCCTTGGTCGGAATACAACCGACATTGAGACACACACCACCCATATACTGACGCTCAACAATAGCTGTTTTGAGACCGAGTTGTGCCGCACGAATCGCAGCGACATAGCCGCCTGGGCCTGCACCGACAATCACGACATCATACGTTTGATCGCTCACAATTGTACCTTCCGACTTGAAAGCTCTGACCGGTGTCTATTCTACCACCGATTGAGCATCGCAATTCACCGCATACTACTGCTGTATACTCGGATTTAGAGATTTATCTGGCACTGACTCTTCGATCATGGTCAGCGACCGTGCGACTTCTTCGACCGCTATCCGTTGCTTGCGGTACAAATCAGACTCGCTCATCGCAAGGCGCTGCGCAATATCGCGTATTTTGCGACCTTGGATATACCGCAGATCGAGAATAGAGTAAAGCAGTGACTCGTTTGCCGTCAACGGACTATCGACCTCTGGCTTGAGCGTCTCGATTGCCTGCCGCAGCATCGCTTGCAATGCCTTGGGCGGCGGCACACTCTGTTCTTCGCTGTAGCGCTTCACCGCTTTGAGTGAGAGCAATGGGCTATCGGACAACTTTGGGCCACCCCAAAAGTGCGTCAGTGCATCCCGTACCAGACTCACAAAATCCGGCAACATTGCTACGTCGTCGTCGAGTCCTTCGAGCGCTTCGGGAGTAGCTTGTTCGATGCGTGAGCTGACGCGTTGCAGGGTAGACATTTCGGGCGCCATGCTCCGCAGGGTATCAAACAAACGTTGTTGTACTTGCACCATGACCAACGCATGTTCAATTTGATGCGTTAATGTTTGAATGAGATGCGTCACATCTGCGTTGCGTGTATCGAAATTCCAGTGCAGTCCGAGCAATCCGATAATGCGTTGATCGGGATCGCGAAGCAGTTGAAACCGATATCCATGTGCACGATACACCTCCGGATTCGGATGTTCGGCCAATTCGGCTATTAGCGTTTCGAGTGGATGCGCCTCGCACAACTGACGCACCGATCGACGTGGACCATAGAGCATCTTGATGGTGTATACGCCGAATTCATCCGGTGCAGCCACAAATGCAGATTCGCTCTGACTCGATGCACAAATCACGGTAAGCGTGTTTTCGAGAAATCGACGTAGATCCGCTTGGGTGAACGCAGTCCGGGGCAACGTACGGAGATAATCGATTTCTTCTTGGTCGCTCGCATAAATCAACGAATCGAGCAAAGGTCGGATACGGCTGACCAGGACTGGCATAACAACCGTCATCGCCATGATGCCAAAGACACTCCAGACATCGACGGGCAAGCGACTCATCCTGGCAAAAATTGGAACGACCTGCAAAAAAAGGATGATGCTCATCCCGATGAACGGCCCATAGAGCCACCACCGCATAAAATCATGCTTGACGATACGATCAGGTTGGGTGGTACCGACAAATGTAGCGCTGTATGCGAGGATGACCGTCAGAATACCCGCAATAGGGGCTGCCAACGTCGCCAGTGCGACAGCCACAAATCCCGGCAAACGATAATCGGTCGGCAACAACGACAACACGGGGAATGTCAGCAATACAGGGCCATACCAGCCGACAACCATGTACCCGATGCGACGACGCAAACCGGGGGTCATCAACTCGCTCCGTAGTCGCAACAGCATAATCCACGAAACGGTTGTCAGGCTGAACGCATAGACTGCTATCAGGACGAACAACGGTTGCGGCGTCAATGCCGGCACGAGACCGGTACGTATGGGCATCGACACAAATGTATCTGTTGTCAACCCGAGCAGAATCCCGACCGTAGCGATTGCGTAGTTGGCAATTGTGAGTGCCATGTTCGGCCGGCGTGATTTGAGGGATGCGGTCAATCCGAGAACCATGTGGAGCAGACTGGCTGGTACCAGCAAAATGCCGACCCACACAGACCGGAGGAGGAGCTCTATAACCGTACTTTCGTGGGCGAGCCGAATCAACACGCTCGCCACAGAAACAACCACGACAGCGAAAAGCAACGTTGTCAGTGCACGTGCGGTGGCCGCACCCCATGCCCGTATGGTCATGTATGCACACAAAGAAAACGTCACAACCAGGATCACGTTACCAACTACCCGATTGATGAGAATGAGATATTCGCCGTACACGTAGTCACCTCTTCGGATCTAACACCGAACGTAGACGGGTGCTATGCACCGACAATCATGATGACCGCGACACAAAAAAGAATTTGAACGACGACCGATGCTCCTTGTAGCATGCGTGCAACGAGTTTTTCGTACCGAAAGAACACTAACGCACCGAATAAGTTCACGAGCGTCACACCGAACGCAGCGAGCGGCAAGAAAAACACCTGGTGACGGGCACGGAGCTCAGAAACGCCACCGACCGCGTCAAAACGCATTTCTACCTCCGCGGGCAACACGGGGTAGTACCAGGCGAGTAATCCAACCGCAATAATGTTGACAACGAGTGCAAGCACCAACAGATAAATACTGCTTACATCGTTCCAGAATGGCGTGTTGAACCATGGTCCATGGATGACTTCGATAGCGTGCTGCTTGGTAGCGCCCAGATGGCGGCGTTGTTCGAGTTCTTGGACGAACAGTTCGATCTCTTCAGGAGAAATGGCATATGTCCCGTGGTGTGTCACGATAAAAATACACCGGCTCGGCGGGATGGTGCTGCGCACCATGACAGCAGCCGAGTCATTCGAAACACCGGTCCCCCAATAACAACCAATCCCCTGAATAATCGGTACAGGGAGGCCATCGACACGCACACCGAAATCCAGGCGCAAGATATCTTCGAGAGGGACCATTTCTTGGTTTCCGAGCGATCCGATGTACACCACATTACGGTCGAGCCCGTACCACAACGTAACCACACGCAAAAAACGCATCCACGATGTGCCTGCAAGAAAGAGCATCAGCAGGAACCCGAGGAAGCGCAGAAAGAAATCCAAATCAATGGACCAGTTTACCGGTGAACCGCTAAACCGTTGCGCGCACAACCACCCAAAAAACAGACTCCCGCCACTGAAGACCAACGCAAGAGCGAGAGCCAACCAACGTCCCGCTGAGGGGAACGGCTTCCATCTACGCATTGCATGCTCCTTCAGCACAAGATATCAGAGAGGCAACGTCGTGACGTTACCTCTCTGATGTGGAACTAGGGCTGCTTCGTGGGGATTGGGGTCATTGTGGGCGATGGTGCTGGAACCGTCGCAGTTGCTGCGGGCTCTGGCGTGTCGGTGGGGTATCCACCAAGCGCCGCGGTCGGAGCAATCGGTGCTTCGGTGGTTGGTGCAGGAACCGTCGTTTCGGTTGGTTGGACTGCATAGGTCACCGGATATTTGCTCACCAATGATGGCGCCCATTCTTCGAATGCGGCAGTACGAGCCGTTGCAAGCTGATCCTCGACGGTGGGGACGTTGATGCTGTTGAGCTTGATGATGTGCCAACCAAATGTCGTTTTGACGAGTTCGGGGCTCACCGCACCCTCGACCAGTGCTATGGTT
>QWQY01000164.1 GCA_003670675.1 Chloroflexota bacterium | reverse complement strand
TGTGGTTCGGTTCGACAAGATCGCGCACGATTGCTGTGGTGTCAATCGCCAGACATGCACTCCACAGTGCTCCGAGTTGCGTCCGTTGGTAGTTCGCCTCTGCACGCAACGTCGTCAAGACTGTTTTGGCCTGGGAATGCGCTGTCAGATGGGTATCGATAAGAAGCTGATGGGCAGTGGCTGCATCTTGAATGATGCCTAGGCGGAGCTGCAGCTTTTCGAGGACGGACACAAGAGGTTGTGCAGCAGGGAGGAGCACTTCCGGGAACGCTTCGATGGTATAGCGGAGTTTTTTCGCTTGGATACGAACATCATGGAGCGTTTCGGTATCGAGTTTATTTGCCGGGGTCACCATTGGTGCAACCAATTCGGCAATCATCTGCGTGACCCGCTGCGACAGGTATTGAGTCACTGTTGGTTCACTCGTGCCCACTGGCGGCACCGTGCAAACGAAATGTGCGAAATCAACAAGGAACTGCTGGTGCTTGTCTGCCTCGATGAGTGCTTCGAGCTCGCGCAACGCCTTTTGACGCAGGCGCTGGAGCGCAGTACGTATCTCGTGCGGGACGGTGTTGGTCCCAAGGATGCGTTTTACATGATCGGCAAATGCATCAGCATCGCGCACATCCCCGAGGAAGCGCGCCATGCGGCGGAACCCCCGCCGATACTGTGCAATTTCTTCACTCTCGTAGATACTCAGTCCGCACTCAAGCAACGAATTCAACTTACGGAGTGAGACTCTGATGCGGTGAATATCCTCGGCGTGATACCCCTTTGCAACCGCGTGTTCGCGGAGCAGGACGCGCCGAAATTGACCACGGAGTTTGGTACGGAGCACTTCTGCAAAGCTCCAGGAGTGCGTATCGATGCGTTGCAACGGCAAGCTGATTGTCGGTGCAGTGGCGGATTGGATGAGGGTGCGCACGAGTGTGCGCTGTTCCTCGTCGAACGTCAGCCAAAACGGATCTGCATCGGCCGGATGCCCATTGAGTTGCACCACTGCTGCAGCCACCAGCTGCCGATCGGCCGGGGATTCTCCTGCGGCCAAAGGGATGAGGATTGCTTCGTCGGCGTCTCGACCCGACGCGGCATAGTGCATGACATGGGTCGACAGTTGCTCGTTCCAGGGGCGCGGTTGCTCCAATAATGTGCTGGCAGCGGAGCGTAAGAAGGTTGTGTTGGCTGTGGCTAGCGTGCAGGCGATGCTCTGGTGGATGACGGTTGCGAGATTAATCATGACCAACGGAGGAGCGTCGGCTGTAGCGCAGAGGTGGATAAGCGACACCTCGCTGCTCGTGTATGCGGCATCCAGAAGGCCGTGCTCGAGGGTCAACGTGGCGCAATGGGTACCTGCGTCGTCATAGACGCGTCGATGTTGCTGTTTGGTGTGGGTCGACACGATAGGCAAGAGCTGATGCGGTACGACACCGATGGTGTCAAGGTGCATGAGAATTGCGTGCGGCCAGCGTTCGTGCACAATTGTGCCCTGCACGACGACCTGCGGGCTGCTGATGTGCAATGCGAGCGTGGCTGGCTCGCCGTCGCTCAGCGTCAGCAGGAGAATCATTTCGTTGCGGAGGATTGTCTGCTGCGCGTCGTCGAGTACAACGGTGAGGATGGATGTGCTTGGTTGTGCGACCAGTCGGTAGCCAGCGCACGTCCGTTGATGCCACAGCTTGCGGGCTGCAACCATGTCGAGTACACGCAGGGTGTTGGATGTTGCGGGCTCATGGTGCATCAGCGGTCCTTTCATCGTGTCTATAGTATAGTACGATGCAGAGTACCGCGGTGGCACGAGCGTAGAGTGCTTCGAGATGCCTTGGATGTGCATACAACGCCCAACCGCACAGCCCCAGAGTTCATGGTATACTACAGCAGAATTTCATACATCGCGCGTATTCTTGCGCATTCAGCACATGGAGTTGTTTCGGTGAAGGTTACAAGTGAGCGCATGCCGCGCAGCATACTGCAGTTGACAATCGAAATCGACGAAGCCACGGTAGAAAAAGAACTCGACCGTGCGTCACGGAGCCTTTCACAGAAGGCCAAAGTACCTGGGTTCCGTCCTGGCAAGGCACCACGCGCAATCCTGGAGCGCTTCTACGGCCGTCAAGCACTGCTCGAAGAAGCATCCGAAGGGATGATCAACGCGGGCTTCAAGTTCGCCCTCGAGAGCGAAGGGATTGATCCCATCGCCCAAGCAAGCTTGGGTGATGTGCAGTTCAATACCCTGCCATACACGGTCGTCATCAACGTCCCGGTCGAACCAATTACCAAGATTGCCGATTACTCCGGATACAAACAACCATTTACGGTACCCGCAGTCACCGACGAAGTCTTGAACCGTGCCCTGGATGACCTCCGCGAAAAGCATGTCGTCTTGCGCGAGCCAGACGAAGCACGACCAGCAGTACAGGGTGACCTGGTGACTGCAGAAGTCGATGTCGTACACAACGGGCTCTCGATCAACGGTCGGATCGACGGGCAACCCGCCCAGAGCACTGACCTGATCCTCGAGCCGGGTCGTTTGATTGGTGGCTTGATGGAGGGTGTCATCGGTCTGTCGATCGGCGACAACAAAATCATCGACGCCACGATGCCTGACGACTACACCGACGAGACGTTGCGTGGCCAAGCAGTGACATTTGATGTCACCGTGCGTCGCATCCAGGAGCGCATTCTGCCCGATTGGGATGAAGTGCCGACCCTCGAGAACAAAGAGGGTACACTCGCTGACCTCAAGCATGCCACGAGCGATGAGCTCGCCAAGAATGCCCGCGAAAACGCAGAAAACCGACTGGTCAACGGATTCATTGATTCGCTGGTCGCAGGAGCGGTCTACGATTATCACGAGTCGATGATCGAACAAGAAGCCGATCGTATTTTGCGTGGCCAAGAGCAGGAATACGCCCGCTACGGCACCACTGCAGAAGTCGTCTACCGCCAGATGGGCCGTAAGCGCGAAGACCTCGTTGCACAGTACTTGCCACAGGGCGAAGAGCGTCTCAAGCGCAATCTCGCGCTGCGTGAGTTCGTCACTGCAGAAGGTATCCTGGTCGACGATGCAGACATCGATGCCGAAATAGACACGATGCTCGAAAGCTACGAACCAGAGCAAAAAGAGACGATGAAGGCCTTGTTGCGCGAGCAACTCGTCGCGTCTGTCGCCAATGCAGCCCTCGACAAGAAGATCCGTGCCCGCATCATCGAATTGGTCGCCCAGACAGACGGCGCTGCAGACGCAGCTCCTGCAAAGAAGAGCACCAAGCAGTCTGCAGGGACCGAGGGCGCCGAAGGTGCAGCCAAAAAGAAATCCACCAAAAAGGCAGACTAACAGCCTTTTGGGGTATCTGACACAGCTGGGAGTTCCATATGACACAGCAGCGTACGACCATTACCGGGCTTGCCCCGGCCGTAGAACGCCTCATCCCCACGGTCGTCGAATCGACTGGCCGTGGTGAATATCGTTCAGATATCTACTCGCGTTTGCTCAAGGAACGCATCATCATGTTGAGCACTCCCATCGAAGATGGGATTGCCAATTTGATCGTGGCGCAACTCTTGTTCTTGGAACACGAAAACCCCGAACGCGACATCATGTTGTACATCAACAGCCCCGGCGGCTCGATTACTGCTGGGTTGGGGATTTATGACACCATGCAGATGATCCGTCCCAAGGTTGCAACCGTTTGTGTGGGTATGGCCGGCAGCATGGCAACCATCCTGCTCGCCGGTGGGGCAAAAGGCAAGCGCTATAGCCTTCCGCATTCCACCATTCATATGCATCCCGCAGGCGGTGGCGCGAGTGGGTATGCGCCTGATGTCGAAATCATGGCGCGTGAACTGTTGCGCGAGCAACAAATTATTCGCGATCTCTTGTCAAGTGATACTGGACAACCCATGGAACGCATCGCCAACGATTTTGATCGTGATTTGTTCATGGACCCCGAAAAAGCCAAAGCGTACGGTATCATCGATGAAGTCTTGACCCGCGACGCACTCAATCAACAGGGCTAGTGTGACCATCAAAACGCTCGTTGT
Source organism: Chloroflexota bacterium (assembly GCA_003670675.1). Taxonomy (GTDB): domain Bacteria; phylum Chloroflexota; class Chloroflexia; order Chloroflexales; family Roseiflexaceae; genus UBA965. Next base: position 1,019 of record QWQY01000164.1, on the reverse strand, counting down.
CTGTGCCACCACCAAAGGGGCGCAACAGCGAGCGATTTTGTACGAATGACGAGGCTATCATGACCACCAATGGCCGCGGAGTCTACCAATGCTCTTTCTGCGGGCGCAGACAAGACGAAGTACAACGGTTGATTGCGGGTCCGCCCCCGATATTTATCTGTGATGAATGTGTTGCGATCTGCAACCAAGTCATTATTGATGAACGACCGAAATCCGAACCCGTACCCCACACATTGACCCCTCTTGCATCGTTGCCCGTCCCGCACGAGATGCGTGCACGGCTCGACGAATATGTCATCGGTCAAGACCGCGCCAAAGTCTTGCTTGCTGTTGCCGTGTATAACCACTACAAGCGCATCCGGGCAAAGACTGATGTCGATGCATCGGTCGAAATCGGGAAGAGTAATATTCTGTTAATCGGGCCTACCGGTAGCGGCAAGACGCTCCTCGCGCAAACACTGGCACGTGCACTCGATGTCCCGTTCGCGATAGCCGATGCGACTGCGTTGACCGAGGCAGGGTATGTGGGCGAGGATGTCGAAACCATTCTCCTGCGCCTCATCCAAGCTGCGGATGGTGATGTCGAGCGGGCCAAGACTGGCATCTTGTACATCGATGAAATCGACAAGATTGCCCGGAAGTCTGATAATCCGTCGATTACCCGCGATGTCTCGGGCGAAGGGGTCCAACAAGCGCTCCTCAAGATCCTCGAGGGGTCTGTTGCACATGTCCCACCCGTTCCCGGGCGCAAACATCCACAACAAGAGTACATTCCATTCGATACCACGCAGGTGTTGTTTATCTGCGGTGGTGCCTTCGAAGGAATCGACAGAATTATTTCGTCACGCGTCGGCGAAAAACGAAGCATCGGGTTTGGCGCTACCCCCGCTGCCCCGGCAGCGACACCAGACTACCTGCTTGATCAGGTAACTCCGGACGATTTGCTCAAGTATGGGTTCATCCCCGAATTCATCGGGCGTATTCCCATGGTTGCACCGCTCCGCCCGCTCGACCGCGAC
>QWQY01000163.1 GCA_003670675.1 Chloroflexota bacterium | reverse complement strand
TCACAGTTCAATGACCTTTACAAAATTCGTGGTACCACCCATCGCAATGGGATGTCCACCAACGAGCACAACTTTCACTCCTTTGGGGAACAAGCCATGACCAACAAGCATGATTTGTAGCATATCAATCAGCTCATCGAGCTTGGTCACCAACCGTCCTTGGATTGCATGAATCCCCCATACCAGCGACAACCGCTGGACAGTGCCAGCCTCGGGTGAGACTGCAATAATGGGGATTGATGGACGGCTCCGCGCAATGAGTCGTGCAGTCAACCCACTCATCGTGAATGCAACAATCGCGACTGCCCCGACCTCAGCGGCAATCCCACAGGCCGCATGGCTCATCGCGGCCGCAACAGCATCCGCTGGGCCATGCGAACGGTCCGTCGGCGCGCCTCGTCTAGGATGACGTCCTGATCGCTCGGTCTCAAGGGCGATGCGATGCATCATCTGCACGGCATCGACGGGCCAGGCGCCGGTAGCAGTCTCGCCGCTCAACATCACCGCATCGGTGCCGTCGATAATCGCATTGGCAACGTCGCTCGCTTCTGCCCGCGTTGGCCGCGGGTTACGAATCATCGAATCGAGCATCTGTGTGGCCGTAATCACGGGGACGCCCATGTAGTTGGCGGCTTCGATGATGCGCTTTTGGGCGAGCGGTACTTGTTCTGGGGGCATTTCGACCCCCAAATCACCACGCGCCACCATCACTCCATCGCAGAGCTGCAAAATTGCATCGAGATCATCGAGTGCTTCAGGCTTTTCGATTTTGGCGATCACGCCTACCGACGCGCCGTGCGCAGCGATTGCATCACGAATCAGTTGCATGTCCGCCGCACGCCGCACAAACGACAACGCGACGTAGTCTACACCAAGCGACAACCCAAACGCCAAATCGACGCGGTCTTTGTCGGTTAACGCGGGGATACTGACCGCCACACCCGGGAGATTAATACCTTGGTTCTGGCGCAGTTCACCGCCTGCAACGACAACCGTTGTGACGTCACGGGCACTTACCGCAGTGACCAGCAAATCGATGAGTCCATCACTCACCAAAATATGATCGCCGATTGCAACATCTTGCGGTAGATGTGTATAGGTTGTTGATACACGCGCCGAAGTGCCTTCGACCGGATCAATGGTGATGATCAATGGGGCACCTGGCTCGAGCACCACAGACTGGCCGCCGACGAGCGTTCCCGTCCGAATCTTGGGACCTTGCAAATCCTGCAGAATCGCAATCGGGCGATGTGCACGGGCTGCAGCTGCACGCACATCTGCGATGCGCCGTGCATGATCCGTGTGCGTGCCATGCGAAAAATTCATGCGCGCGACGTTCATCCCTGCAGCTATCAATGCGTCCAACTGCGTCGGGGATTCGGTGGCTGGACCGATGGTGGCAACAATGCGCGTACGCCGTGTGGTAGATAACATAGTCTCTCCGGGTAGTGCATCACATGGCTACGGTGACGAGCCACACCGTTCGGCGCACTGGTTTTTCCTCAATAGTGTCTATTATCGCTCAAAAACGAACGTGAGGCTGCAATCGCTCCAGCAACGCGCCACCGATCCCACTCACCGCATCGAGATCCGCCAACGTTTTGAAGGGGCCGTGTTGGGTGCGATATGCCACAATGCGCTCCGCCATGCTCGCTCCCACGCCTGGTAGTTGTTCGAGTTCGGCGGCGGTCGCTGTGTTGATGGCGATTTGTTGCGGTTCGGTGGGCTGAACAGTTGATGGACCGGAGTGCGTTGGCTCAGTCACGGGCGGGATATTGATGTGCTGGCCATCGGTGATATGCTCGGCCATGTTGACCGCTTGATAGTCCGCATCCGCAGTCAACCCTCCCGCTGCCGCAACCGCAGCACCGACTCGTTCGTGCGTAGCGAGTGCATATAATCCGGGATGTGCAACTGCTCCCGTCACATAGACCACCAGTGATGGTAGCGCAGTCGGTTCGACCTCGGGGGCTGCTTTGAACTGGGTCACTGGCGGATCTTCAGGGACAACTGGTGCATCAATGACTGTTTTGGGGGCCACCACAAACCACGTCACGAGGAGCACCCCTGCAATCAACACCACCCAGATTACTATCGCCGCTACACGTTGGGAGACAATCTGCCGCATGTGAGACCTCCTTGCAAACAATCAACAGTAGTACTACCGTTCATTGCCTGCAAAAAGGTACGCGGACAGCGATTATTCCACCTCGCGGTCGACGCTCCGCGGTGACGTTGCGGCGGTCTTCCGCACGGCGGGAGCTACGGCACGCGGGGTAGCTGATTTTTTGGTACGGACCGATGTGGATGTTTTGGTCGAGGCGACGCTCGCACGCTTGGTGCCGGCGCTTTTGGCTGGCGTCGCCGACGTGCTGGTACGCTTCGTTGCGGGCTTTTTTGCGGGTGTCGCTGCCGCTCGTTTGGTACTTTTGGCACTCTTGGGCGTAGCGGTACTCCGCTTGGGTTTTGCAGCGGCCGCATTGCGGGCAGCACTCGCACGGGCTGCAGCAGCCCCACGACGTGGCGGTTTGGCTGCCTCGACTGCCGGGTCATAGGTAGCGACCTCAGCCAGATCGTTCACGATGTAATCACAGTTTGGGTAGCCACTGCACCCATAGAACGGCCGACCAAACGCACCTTTGCGCTTGAGCAATTCGTGTGCGCTACACTTGGGGCAGGTTATCCCCGTTGGTTCAGGCGGGGCAACTGGCTTCCCGGTTTTGTCGAGTCGAAGCGTCCCTTTGCAACTCGGGTACCCCATGCATGCCAGAAAATTGCCGAAGCGGCCGCGGCGCACCATCATCGGCCCTTTGCACGTTGGACATTCGACGTCGGGCATCGGCGCGGTATCGATTGTTTTCAACACGATGGCGCCATCGGTCCGCACGAAATCGCTGGTGAACGAGCAGTCGGGGTACCGCGTACAGCCCACAAACTCACCCTGACTCCCAAACTTGACCATCAGCATCCCGGCATCACACTTTGGGCACGGCAATGCCGTGACGGTGTCGACACGTTCTTTGCGTGCATGTTCGAGCGCCACCAAAAAGACTTTGTAATACTCGTCGACCACTGCCAGCCACTTTTCGTGACCCTCAGCAACCAGGTCGAGTCGATCTTCGAGGAGCGACGTGTAGGGATAATCGACGATTTTATCGAAATCTTCGACCAATAAGTCGTTCACCTTTTCGCCCAGTGTCGTCGGGATATACCGACCAGCGGCTACCTCGACATACTTACGGTCGACAATGGTCGCCGTAATCGTCGAGTACGTCGACGGCCGACCAATGCCCAATCGCTCGAGCTCTTTGATGAGGGTAGCGTCGCTGTAGCGCGGCGGCGGCTCGGTAAAGTGTTGCAGCGGCGACAACAGGTGCAATGCCAATGCCTCGGCAATCGCCAAGACAGTCAATCTGCGCTCTTTGTCTTCGTCTTCTTCACCATCGTCGAGGCCGACATTATAGACAGCCAAAAATCCAGGCACCTTGAGCACCGAACCGGTCGCACGGAAGGTGTAGGGGCCTTTGGTCGCCTGGTCTGCCGGCAACACCGTGCCCGCGGCAATATCGACGGTCTGCGAGTCAAATACCGCTGGGGCCATCTGACTGGCAATGAAGCGCTTCCAAATCAAGTCATACAAGCGGGCTTGATCGTGGTTCATCTTGCCACGGATGTCGCTCGGATTGCGCGCCGCCAACGTCGGACGAATCGCCTCATGCGCTTCTTGCGCACCTTTTGCTTTGGTGGTGTACGTATTCGGTTTGGTCGGGATCGCATCTGCACCGTAGGTTGCACTGATGTATGCACGGGCCTCGTCTTGTGCGTCTTTGGCGACATTGACACTATCGGTACGCATATAGGTGATAAGGCCGACGGCACCTTCGGAGCCACCAATATCGATGCCTTCGTAGAGTTGCTGCGCAACCATCATGGTCTTTTTGGCCGAAAAACCAAGTTTGCGTGATGCTTCTTGTTGCAGCGTGCTGGTAATAAACGGTGGCGGCGCATTGCGTTTTTTGTCTTTGCGTTCTATCGACTGCACCCGCCATTGCGCATGCTGCAAATCGGCGACGATGCGACCGGCATGTGCTTCGTCTGCCACATAGAATTTTTCGATTTTCTTGCCATCGACTTCAATCAAATTGCCACGGAACGGGGTCGCTTTGTCCTTCTGCTTGAGCAAATCTGCTTCGATGCTCCAGTATTCTTGCTTGACAAATGCCTGGATTTCGCGCTCCCGTTCGACGACCAAACGCACCGCTACAGATTGCACCCTTCCACCCGACAAACCGCGTCGCACACGGTTCCACAGCACCCGAGACAAGCCATAGCCGACCAATCGATCGACAATGCGGCGGGCCTGCTGTGCATTGACGAGGTCCATATCAATAGACCGCGGATGCTCCATGGCTGCCCGAACTGCATTGGGGGTAATCTCGGTAAAGGTCACGCGATGGATGGGAGTCTTGCGTGGTACCGAAATCGACTCGACGATGTGCCAGGCAATTGCCTCGCCCTCGCGATCCGGGTCGGTCGCCATATAGACGGCGCTGGCTTTGCGCGCCGCAGCCCGCAAATCCGATATCACACGCTCTTTGCCCGGCATCACGATGTAGTTGGGCAAGTAATCATTGGCAATATCTATCGCACTCTCTTGTTTGGGCAAGTCACGGACATGACCAATCGAGGCAATGACGGTGTAGCCTTTTCCCAAGTATTTTTCAATCGTTTTGGCTTTGGCAGGAGATTCTACAATTACCAATTTATCTGACATCGACGTCCCTCTTGCTTGCTGCATGGCCCGACTCCCTTTTTCAATATAGGTCGAAAAACGCTGTTGTCAAGTATTTTGTTCTAATAGCGCACAACTGCCTCTCTGAGGAACCCTGGGATACGATCCAAAACTCGTCCGCACGTCAGCCTCTTCCCGTTCTCAACAAGACAGAGACACAGTGATTGGCGTTGCACAGTCGTCTGTGTAGCATAAAAATCTCCTTGCCCCCTTTCAACCGTCGACGTCCATCACATCATAGGCAATCATCACTCATCTTTTTTCACCCTACCAAAGGATTTTTTG